>JBCBZF010000033.1:0-15649 GCA_039815525.1 Bacteroidota bacterium
CTAAATAAGCTAAAATTTTGCTGTCATTGTCGTTTGAATTGATATTTGGTGCCACGACAACAGCTTGTTGCTCGCTAGGGAGCATTAAATCACTATAGCCATTTAAAATGACTTTTGGCTACTGTTGTACACGACAAAGGAGCCCCTCAGTTATCACAGAAGTATCACATTTTCGTCATTTTTCAGCGACTCTGTTAGAGGAAGATGGGTTTAGTAAAGTTCTCGCTAAACTGATGGTTCTTCAACCGGCGACCAGTCTTGAGGAAGAAGGCAAAATTGGGCGTGGATAATCCAGTTGTTCCATACTGGTCCAGGGTTCGTGGATCTGGGTATTGGGTAGATCTGCGATTTCCGGGAGCCAAAGGCGGAGAAATTCTGCCTCCGGATCATAGCGTTTGCCCTGTCCGATCACATTGAAGTAGCGGTTTTCGCGTGGGTCGTTGCCTACACCAGCCACGTAATTCCAATTGCCCCAGTTGGAGCATGGATCGTAGTCAATCAGGACTGATTCAAAATATTCAGCGCCCCAGCGCCAGTCTACGCCAAGGTCTCGTACCAGAAAGCTGGCCACATTCTGGCGACCACGATTGGACATAAAGCCTGTGAGCTTCAGCTCACGCATATTGGCGTCTACAAACGGAATCCCTGTTTCACCCGCCATCCAGGCGTCAAAGCGTTTCTTCGCTTTGTGTTCGCTCACTCTTTTGACCTTATCCGCAGGCATCCCTCTGAGGCCATGTTCAAAAAAGATGCTGTTGCCATGCTTGCGGGCGATGAATCGAAAATAATCCCGCCAGATCAGTTCAAAAATCATCCAGTAAGTGGAACGGTTTTTCTTTCGCATCTCCTCATAACGTTTCACTTCCTGGTGAATTTTCCGGGGCGAAATACACCCTAAAGCAAGCCAGGCTGAAAACTTTGAAGAGTAGTCCGCTCCGACCAGACCATTGCGGGTTTCTTTGTACTGCCAAAGACAGTTTTTCTCCCAGAAATAATCTTGTAATCGTTCCAATGCAGCAATTTCTCCGCCCTGGAATTGGATGGCGGCTCGTTTGTCAATGGAGATGTTTTCGGTTGGAATCTCCCCTGCTACTGCAATCTTTGGTGTCGGGATATGTTCAGGAGTGGGAAAGAGTTCTCGGACTGGTACATATTTTTCTACCTGCTTGCGGAATTGGGTGAAAATTTCCGGCAGGGAATTGATGGGCATGGGCAAATCTTCCAGGTGGTACAGCGTGCTGGTCCAATAGAATTCCAGCGCAATGCCCTGGCTGAATAAGGCTGCCTCAACCGCTAATTCCACCTTGCGTTCCTCATGGGTAACTTCCTTGTGGGCAAAAACACCATCAGCGCCATATTCTTTGGCAAGCTCCAGCAGCACCTCCTCAGGTTTGCCGTGTCTGACAATCAGATTGCTCCCTTTTTCCTGGAAGCGCTTGCGTAACACCCGCAGACTTTCCCATAGAAAGTTTGATCGAAAATCCCCGGTCTTGGCAAAGCCAAGTGAGCGTTGAGCAAACATGCGCGGATCGATACAGTAAACCGGTAGCACCTGCTCCGCACTTTCCATTGCGTGAAACAGAGCCTCATGATCATGGAGGCGGAGATCATTTCTGAGCCAAAGAATTCCAAGCTGACATTTCATACTTTCAGAACCAATTGAAAACAAATAAGGTTTTTCATATTCGAACTTTTTTTGCGCCAAGGCACGCAATTTTCCTACATTCCTGTTTCAGGCTTTTGCTACCCAAAATAGATCCTGTCCCTGGCAGGAATTTGATCGGAACCGATATGACACACCCAAAAACGACTGCCGCTTTATTGTGCGTTTTATTGCTTTGCCTCACGCACTGTCGGCAAGCACCACAACTACCTGCGCCGAAGACCAATATTGCCGAGAAGGCCATGGTGGTCAGTGCGCATCCTTTGGCCACTCAAGTTGGGGTAGATATTCTGAAGAAAGGCGGCAATGCCGTAGATGCGGCGGTCGCAGTACAATTTGCCCTGGCGGTGGTCTATCCGTCTGCGGGCAACATTGGTGGCGGTGGATTCATGATTAGCCGTCTGAAAAATGGCCAGACCTACGCCCTGGATTATCGGGAAATGGCTCCGGCAGCAGCTGATCGGGATATGTACCTCGATGACAAAGGAGATGTGATCAAAGATTTGAGCTTCCTGGGACATCTGGCTTCTGGTGTGCCCGGAGCAGTGGCAGGCATGGAGGCGGCGCATGATTCATTGGGAAAGTTGCCCTGGGCAGAGCTGGTCCAGCCATCGGTGGATCTGGCCAAAGGTTTTCCCCTGACGGAAAAAGAGGCAAACAAACTCAATGGAAAACTTGAGCGTCTGAACAAATACAATACGATTCCCAACCATTTCATGGAAAAAGAGGAATGGACCAGTAGCGACAGTCTGTTCATGCCAGATCTGGCGGAGACTTTTGAGCGGATTCGTGACCATGGCGCAAAAGGCTTTTATGAAGGAAAGACAGCTGATTTGATCGTGGCAGAAATGGAAAGAGGGAATGGAATCATGACGCTGGAAGATTTGAAAAACTATCATGCGGTTTGGCGTACACCGATTCGTGGGCAATATCGTGGTCATGACATCATCAGTATGCCACCGCCATCCAGTGGTGGTGTGGCCCTGGTGCAGCTTCTGCAAATGACAGAAGCTTCCCCCATTCCTGCGGACACGCGCTTCCACCCTAACACCATTCATTGGACCACTGAAATCGAGCGGCGGGTCTATGCAGACCGGGCCACACATCTGGGGGATCCCGACTTTTATCCCGTGCCAATTGATGGCTTGCTGGCCAAAGATTATTTATTACAGCGGGTCGAAAGCATTGCGGCAGATCGGGCCACGAACAGCGATTCGGTCGAAGCTGGCCAACCGATGTTGGCGGAAAGCGAGCAAACGACCCACTTTTCCATTGTGGATGCAGACGGGAATGCCGTTTCAGTGACGACCACACTCAATGGCGGCTATGGTTCGTATGTCGTTGTTGGCGGGGCTGGCTTTTTGATGAACAATGAAATGGATGACTTCAGTGCCAAGCCCGGTGTCCCCAATTTCTTTGGGTTATTGGGCGCAGAAGCCAATGCCATTCAGCCTGGAAAACGGATGTTGAGCTCCATGACGCCGACCATCGTAGAGAAAGATGGCAAGTTGAAAATGGTGGTTGGTACGCCGGGTGGCTCAACCATCATCACCTCTGTTTACCAGAACATCCTGAATGTACTGGATTATGGCATGGGCATGCAGGAATCGGTCTCTGCCCCCCGGATTCATCATCAGTGGAAGCCTGACAATATCCAGCATGAAAAGAATGCCTTGTCTCCTGAGACCATGGCGGCGCTGAAAGCGATGGGGCACGCGCTCAAAGAGAGAGGCGCCATCGGCAAGGTCGATGCGATTCTGGTGCTGCCGGACGGCAGACTGGAAGGCGGCGCGGACCCGCGCGGAGATGATGCTGCGATGGGGTTTTGATGACTGAGTGGAGGAAAACTTGTATTCGTCAGACTTAGTGTTGAAATTTCTTTCAGCATCAACAACACAATTATTCAGCACAACCCAGGCCGATATGGCGAAGTCTCAATCCTCCATTACACGGGCAAAGCAGCAGTTTGCATGCCTTTTTAAAACCATACAAGCTGACCAAAAAAACGGAAAATGTAAGCGCAGCACCAGCGTACGGCAGCAAAAGCTACTGGATACACTATATCGACTGTTTGATCGCATTCAATCGTATCTTAATCCAAGGCTGCGTCTGAAGTATCTGACTGGGCTTTCTCTGATCATGTCTACAGGCCTGCTCGCACCTGCTCAAAGTCTTTCTTTCGTTCAGGCCAATCCTTTCGGTATCAGTGTGGCCGCCAACCAACAGCATATATGTCCTTCCTTCGTAGACATTGATGGGGATGGAGATTTGGATTTATTTTACAATGGTTACGGGGGCTTCAATTTTCAAGAGAATACCGGCACTGCTACGGTCCCTGCTTTCGGCCCCTTGCAGTTGGATCCCTACGGACTTGTCAATGTTTACACCACTGGCTACACTTCCTGCGACTTTGGTGATCTGGACAATGATGGAGATTTTGATCTGATCCAAAGTGGGAACCGGGGACAGATTTTCTTCTATGAAAACACCGGGACCAATACCGCCGCTTCATTCGCACCTGCGGTCGCCGATCCATTTGGCGCAATCGTTCCAACCAATCCCGGCGCTTATGGGCCTGGTTATTTTTTTACCGCTGAATTAGCTGACCTGGACAATGATGGAGACATTGATTTGTTTGTTGGTGGGACTGAATATCTTTCTTTTGATGGGGTATTGTATTATTTCGAAAATATCGGATCAGCAACCAATCCGGTTTTTGCTGCGCCCACCTTGGGTGATTTTAACCTGCCCAATCCCCATCCAGTGTATTCATACAAAGCATTGGCCTTGTCTGACATTGATTGCGATGGCGACCTTGATCTGATGTGTGGAGAGGATCACACTCTACAGCCTTTGTTTTTTGAAAATACCAGCGGGGGCTTTCCGCCAAGCTTTGCCGCTCCGGTTGCACTTGGCTTTGGCTTTTCTGTTCCAGTTGCTTTGTACTATGATGTACTGACCCCAGAATTTGCAGACATTGATGGAGATGGGGATCAAGAGCTGTTTGTGGGTCGGGAGCAGAATGACATATTATACTTCGAAAAATCCTGTCCCATCGTCCTGCCCATTCAGCTCAGTGCATTTTCTGGAAAAATGATAGAAGGCAGTGCGCAGCTGTCATGGCAAACCGTACATGAAGAAAACCAGGCTTCCTTTGTCTTGGAAAAATCCAGAGACGGTCAGCAATTTGAGACTTTGGGGCAAATCCAATCCGCAGGTTCTCAAGAAAAGAATCGCTATCAATTCATCGATCTCAGTCCGTTTGTGGGCCAAAATACCTATCGTCTAAGCGCAATCAGTCTGGATGGCGAGATACAAATCCTCAGAAGTCTGAGCCTGGAGTATGAACCGGGCTTTGCCGATATCCACCTTCGGCCAAATCCCACGCAGGCGACAAGTAGCCTTTTCTTTACCGCCGAACGGGCGGAAATGGTTGAGGTGAAACTGACCAATACCGCTGGGGCTGAGGTATGGAAACAAACTTTTTCTGTTCAGCAAGGACGGAACGAACTCGCGCTTTCTCTGGAAAGAATTCCTACTGGTATGTACTTCCTGCATTTGCGTGATCGACAACACAGCCGTATCCTCCGTCTGGTCCGGGAGTAGTACGTCTCCATCCTGGGGATAAGCACATCCGAAAGATTCTTATCTTTCAAGGATTATCTCCTATCCCATGCAAGACGCCCTTTCCCGCCAAAGAGAAACCTATCTGAATGGTGCTGCTGGAATTTCTCCGGTGATTCCCTTTGATTTTGACAAATTAGCGGCTCTGGCCCGAAAACGGATGACAGCCGAAGGCTATGCCTATGTTGCTGGTGGAGCCGGGACCGATGATTCTGTTTCTGAAAATCGACTGGCTTTTGGGCGGTGGCGGATATTGCCCCGCATGCTGCGGGATGTTTCACAAAAAGATCTGTCCATCGAATTATTTGGGCAAAAACTACCGGGACCTCTCTTGCTCTCTCCGGTTGGTGTGCTATCGCTCGCCCATCGGCAAGCCGACAAAGCGGTCGCAAGAGCAGCTGCCAGTCAGCAGATTCCCATGATCTTCTCCAATCAGGCTTCTACGCCGATGGAAGACATTGCGGCGGAAATGGGACAGGCGGTGCGCTGGTTTCAATTGTATTGGAGCAAGTCCAATGAACTGGTTGAATCATTGGTACAACGGGCTGAAGCCAGTGGGTGTAGCGCCATTGTCGTTACCCTCGACACCACCATGCTGGGTTGGCGGATTCAGGACCTTGATCTGGCATACTTGCCATTTCTACGGGGACTGGGCATTGCTCAATACACCAGCGATCCGGTCTTTCAGCAGCTGATGCAATTACCAGATACAGAACCTGCGCCCCCCCGAAAGATTACGCCTGCTTCAATAGGTTTGCTGATGCAACTGGCCCGCAATTACCCTGGCTCGTTTTGGCAGAATCTTCGTTCTGGAGACCCGATCAAAGCCGTCCGGACTTTTACCCGGATCTACACCAATCCCGCCCTTAATTGGGACGATTTGGCCTTTTTACGGGAAAAAACCAGCCTCCCCATTCTCCTCAAAGGAATTTTACATCCCGAAGACGCCCGCAAAGCCATGGATCATGGCGTGGATGGCATCATTGTTTCGAATCACGGAGGGCGTCAGGTAGATGGTTCGATTGCGTCCATTGACGCATTGCCCGGGATCGCCGCAGTCGTCCAGGATAAGGTGCCACTTATCTTAGACAGCGGCCTGCGTGGTGGTGCTGATATCTTCAAGGCCATTGCGCTGGGAGCCAAAG
The DNA here is from genome assembly GCA_039815525.1 of Bacteroidota bacterium. Lineage (GTDB taxonomy): Bacteria > Bacteroidota > Bacteroidia > J057 > J057 > JBCAWW01. The sequence continues at coordinate 6,433 of JBCBZF010000033.1, forward strand.
CGATCTGTGTGGGGCGGCCATATGTCTATGGATTGGCGGCGGCCGGCGAAGCCGGGGTGGCGGCTGTCATCAACAACCTCATGGCTGACTTTGAATTGACTATGGCACTATCCGGATGCGCCGCTATCCAGGAGATTGGCCCACACTGCCTGAAAAGAGTAGGGTAGAAGGCCTGAAAAACTGTTTTTATTTTGAAGACCTGTTTGCCACAACCTGAACATTAACAACTATCTGAATGAAACGACATGCACACCTTTTGTCATTGGGGCTGATGGTCCTGGTCGCCAGTTTGAGTTGGTGGCTTTCCGATCCTGAACGCGAACCCCTCAAACGCACCAGCGGTGCCGGAGATGCCCTGGACGCCTGGGCCTTTGCACGGGCTTTCCCGGCAGACAATTTTGACATGGGCTCGTACACGCGCGCCTATGCACAACACACCAGTCCCGTCAATACCCGTAATGATGAAGCGGAATGGACGGCCATGGGGCCACTCAACATTGGTGGCCGAACGCTGTGCCTCGGCTTCAACCCCCAGAACAACCAAAGTATCCTGGCTGGTTCCGCCAGCGGCGGGCTATGGAAAAGTGTCAGTGGTGGACAAGGAAGCAGCGCCTGGCAACGCATTGAAACCGGTTTCCCACTTTTGGGCGTAGGGGCAATTGCCTGGCACCCAGCCGATTCCAACATCATTTACATTGGAACGGGCGAAGTCTACAACTACCAAAACACCATGCCCGGCGTGGTAGACCGAACCACCCGGGGAACCTATGGCATCGGCATTTTGAAGACCATAGACGGCGGCCAGACCTGGACCAAAAGCCTGGATTGGTCTTATGGAGATTTGCGTGGGGTGGCTGATATGGCGTTTAATCCGCTGCGGCCTGAAACAGTGTTTGCCGCCACTTCAGAAGGGCTCTACCGTAGCCGCGACGCCGGGACAAGTTGGGAATTGGTCAGTGATGTATTGATGACCTCAGATGTGGAAATTCATCCGACGGATAGCAATATCGTGTACGTTGCGCATGGGAACTTCGGGAGCAATGGTGCTGGGATCTATCGTTCCAGCAATGGAGGGGACAGTTTTAGCCTGACCAATGCACCAAGTGGTTATACGGGCAAAACCCTGATGCAGATCTGCCCCAATGATCCCAGCATCATTTATGCCTCTATCGCAAATACCTTTGATGGAGTCGGATTCTATGAAGCCAATACCAATGGTTCTGGCAGTTGGACCCAGCTGTCCAATCAGAACATCCCAACCTTTCAGGGCTGGTTCTCGCACGATATCGCCATTGACCCCACTAACTGTGATCTCATTGTATACAGTGGACAAAATACCTGGCGATCAACCAATGGGGGATTGTCTTTTTTGGAAAAAGGCTTTTGGAATCTTTGGTTTTTTGGGATTACCCCCATCGGCGGGCCAGAAGGCCCTTCCAACTATGTCCATGCTGATGTCCACAATATTTATTTTCACCCTGACAATGCTGATTGGGTTTTTCTCGCGACCGATGGTGGGATCTTTTTCTCCGGGGATAAAGGGGATAGTTATGAAGGTCGAAACGGTGGCTATCAAACGCAGCAGTTCTATGCAAACTTTGGCAATTCACAGACCGATTCTTCCCTGGCAATCGGTGGCATGCAGGACAATGCGACCGCCATTTATCTCGGCGATGGCGCCTGGAAGCGGGTGATTGGCGGAGATGGGATGTCAGCGGCGATCAATAGCAAAAACGGCATGTTCTATGGCTCGTATCAACGTCTTGGCTTTGGTTATTCCTTTGATCAGGGAGACAACTGGACCTTCAATCTTCCACCAGGTAGTGCAGCCCAGACCTCTTTTGCCGGCCCCTATGAAATTGCACCTGCTACCCCTGATACCTTATATGCTGGCCGGAATTATTTGTATTGGTCGGTTGATCGGGGCATAAGCTGGAACCAGCGTTCTCTTGCGCCTTTAGACAATCTCAATCCTATTCTGACCATAGCGGTTGCACCCAATAATTCGCAGACATTGTATGCAAGTACGGCACCACGCCTTGGCAACGATGCCAAAGTTTTCAAAAGCATTGACGGCGGGATCAATTGGGCGCTGGTCAGCAACGATCTGCCCAATCGGCTGGCAATGGACATTGCCATTGATCCGGTAGACGAAGACATCGCCTATGCCGTCTTTTCTGGCTTTGGCAGTGGACATGTGTACAAAACGATTGATGGTGGCATCAATTGGCAGCTCATGGATGTTGGTTTACCAGATGTCCCCACCAATACCGTGGTGATTGATCCAACTTACCCGGATGTGGTTTACATCGGCAATGATCTTGGTATTTATGTTTCACAAAATGGCGGCTTAAGCTGGGAGAATTTCTCAGAAGGATTGCCGTCATCAACCTTGATCATGCACCTGAGTATTTCTGCTGCCAACCAGAAGTTGCGTGCGGCAACCCATGGCAATGGTGTATACCAAACGGGCTTATTGGTTCCACTACCCACCAATATTGCATCTGACGAACTACCACAAGAAATCATGGGCATGCCGTATCCCAACCCGGCTTCTGAGGTGATGCGCCTCCCACTCCAAATTGATCAGACGCGTTCTGTACAATTGGTTCTGACTGATTTGATGGGAAGGAAAATAAAAGAAATCATGCCACAACAGATGATCTCAGGTCAACGGGAGGTCGAAATTGAGCTTTCGGACCTTGCGGCTGGCACCTATCTGATTCGCCTGATCAGTCGAAATGAACAGGGCCAGTCAGCAATCCTGAGCCGGAAAATTGTGGTTCAATAAGTTGAAATTGAAAACGGACCGGGCCCCAAATCCGGTCCGCTTCTCTAATTTTTGGGAAAGATCAGATCAGTACTGGAATAGGTTGTCCCAAAACTGAGGGCTGCATGGTAGACTTGTTGGATAGCGTCTTCCACTTGGGACGCTGATAGCTCCTTCAGTGGATGGACGAAAATAGACCACAAAATCTCCTCAGACAGGGCGTATTTTACATCAAGTGCAGTGTGAAAGTTTGCTTTGAGGCTATTTTTGAGAAGGGTTTCTGTTAGATCTTTTTCTTCTATTACCGGACAAATGATGCGCATTCGGTTGTTTTTTTCATCCGTGATCGCCAACAAAAAGCGCTCCCGATACTTGAACTGCCAATATCCAGGCTGTCCTTCCACACTGTCTGCGACATCATAGATGATTTTACCCAGTTTCTGGTTGTTCATCTTTTGTGCAGCCATGCTTCCGATAAAGCCAAGGAACATCAGGCCGGTAGCCAATAGCGTTTTCATGGTGTTTCTCTTATTATAAAATGATATGGAATGACATATTATTCCCCATCCTCTATGGCTGATGCTTTACTTGTCTGCGCTTCTTCCGCTAATTTTAGGAAGTCGTCAGTCCGAATCAGGCCTTTTTCACGCTTTACGATTTTTCCATCAGCATCCATGAAGAAAAATTCCGGGATGTATTGGATCTTATGGTGATTGGCAAAGGCCTGTCCTTCTTCATGGTCGACATCGAGTTTGACGTTGATGAAGTGTTCGTTAAAGTAATTGGCTACTTTTTGATTGGTGAACACTTTCTTCTCCATCACTTTGCATGGTCCGCACCAAACGGCATATGCATCAATGAAGATCAGTTTGTTTTCTGCAGCGGCCCGCGCTTTTGCTTCAGCTAACTGCCCTTTGGAAAAACTGATTCCCTGAACGTCCTGAGCGGAAAGTTGAGAGAAACACACACTCAGCAACAGGCTAAAGCTTAAGATTCGAAATAAAAACTTCATATAATCTGTGTCTTTGATATGCATAAGGCTACGAAAGACAAGCGTTGATAGTTGACAGAAATAAGGAATTCATGAAAGTAGATGAAAAGATTTGGGCCAATTGGTAAGCTGGCGGACATTGATAAGCTGCAAATAGGATGTAAAATTTTACGATAAATTGAATTAAACGATAGTTGGATGGTTGCTACTTTTGGGTAAATGCTCTTATATGGCCAATCGTTTACGCCAATCTTCACGTACATCCCTCAAACAAACAGCTTCTCGAATCGGTGCCGCTGGTCTTTTGATCGCCGCGGTTTTCTTTGCAGTTCAGAACCAAACCACGCATCTCAGCGGGCACATCAATGACTATGCAGAAATTACGGAACTGGGTCCGGATTGGGTACGTCTGAATGATGCTTCTGCTTTCATGGATGATGACAAAGTATTGTTGATCCAGATGAAAGGGGCCGTTGTGTCAACAGCAGATGATTCCACCTATGGCGATGTGCAGGATTTTGGTGGAGCCGGAAATTATGAAATAGACCAGATCAAAGAAGTAAAGGGCGATACCCTGTTTTTTGCCCACAAGCTCTGCCAGACTTATAAAATCAATGACGTGATGCAAGCCGTCCGGATTCCCGTTTATCAAAATGCGATCGTTGACGGTGAATTGTTGGGTCAAAATTGGAATGGAAATACCGGCGGGGTACTGGCACTTGAAGTGAGTGGTACTTTGACATTGCAAGCAGACTTGAATGTATCTGGAATGGGATTCAGGGGAGGCGATTTAAATGGTCGGGCTGTCCCGGGGAATTCCACCTACATCTGTGATTTTAGTTCCGGTAAAGGCGGAATCAAAGGTGAAGGCATCGTCGAGATTCCTTCGGCCGCCTGTCGTGGAAAGCTTGCCAATGGTGGTGGCGGTGGCAATGACCATAATGCTGGCGGTGGTGGCGGGTCAAACTATGGCCTTGGTGGTGCAGGCGGGCATGGCTGGAGAAGCAACTCACCTGGAAATTTGAGCGATACGGACAAAGGTGGACGTGGTGGTCTGGCCTTGTCAAATTATTACACACCTGATCAAATTCGTCTTTTTCTGGGCGGTGGCGGTGGTGGTGGACATCAAAACAATGGTGCTTCAGTGCCTGCTGCCAATGGTGGTGGGATCATTATCCTGATCGCCAATACCCTTGAAGTAGATCAGGCGGTTACGATCAAAGCCAATGCGCCGGACGCAACAGATGTACTGTTCAATGATGGTGCTGGCGGTGGCGGCGGTGGCGGCACTGTTTTGCTACAAGTCGATTCATATATTTCCCCTGCTAATCTCACCATCGATGTCTCAGGGGGAGATGGTGCCAGTGTACATACCCGTGATCAGCACGGACCAGGTGGCGGTGGCGGCGGTGGCCTGATCAATTCTCCGACGGCCTTTCCGAATGCTATTCAAACGATTGTGGCAGGCGGGGCAGCCGGATTGTTTGTGTCTTCAAATACCAATCATGTACATCACAATACTTCCCACGGCGCCACAGGAGGCGCGAATGGTGGCATCCTGACGAGCTTAATCCTGCCTGATTGTTCTGCTCCACCTAGTTTGGATCTGGACGGAAGCATCAATGGGGAAGATTACGCCACCACCTACCAGGTCGGTGGATCTGGTGTACGGATCAGTGACTTAGCAGATGTTGTGGTCGAGGATGAAGATGACACCTGGCTGGAGTTTGCCAGCATTGAGCTGACCAATCCAATGAATGGCGCGGATGAAGGTCTGACAATGGATCACAGCTGGGATGGATGGCAAAATTTCGGCATTCAGGTCAGCATGTCTTCCGATGGCACTTCTGTTACCTTGGTTGGGACGGCCACATTATCCGAATATCAGGAAGCTTTGAATCAAATTTTTTACCAGAATCATTCCACGCAGGCAAATCTGACCACACGGGAGATTGCCATCGTCGTCAATGATGGCGGTGCGTCAAGTAATGTGGCGATGACCCGGATTACCATGGAAGAAGAAATTCTCCCCGTAGAATGGCTGGATGTACAGGCAAAGTTATCTGGCAACGATGGGGTGATCCAATGGCTGACGGCTACGGAGAGCAATGCCTCGCATTACCTCGTACAACGTTCTGCTGACGGCAGGGAATTTGAAACCCTGGGCTCGGTTCCTGCTGTAGGCACCACCTCAGACATCTCTGAATATGAATTTGTGGATCAAAACCTAATCGGTCAGCCCTTTCAAAAACTGGTGTATCGATTGGAGCAAGTCGATATGGATGGTGCATTTTCATATAGCAATCTGGTCGAATTGCAGCTCGATTTTGAAGAATTGGATCTGAGCCTGGAAACCTTTCCCAATCCGGCTACAGATGTTGTTAACATAGAAATTAGTAGTGCAATTCAGGGAGGCGCACGCCTACAGATCGTCAATCTGACGGGGCAGAAAATGATTGATCAACGTCTATCCGGTGGCCAGCAAAGCAGGCAATTCAGGGTAGCAGACTGGTCGCCCGGAGTGTATTTCGTTCAGTTGAGCCTTGGAAAAGAAAACCTTACCCGAAGATTGATTGTCAGATAAAACCTCCAGGCCGTCCAGGCGAGGTCAGGGACCGTCTCAGGATATATTTTTGTTGATTCACCCATGAAAGGCCCGGGACTCCGGGCCTTTTTGTAAGTTAGGGGAAGCGATACGTAATACGATGCGGCTTTTTCCCCTGGCTTTTATCTTTCCATTCTTACTGTTACCTGTTTTCGCCTCCGCGCAGGACGGAACCATTTCTTTTGGGTTTAGCTTGTCTCCCGAGCGATCCAGTCCCTCTACCTTTTTGTACCAGTTTGATGATCCGGTTCTCGATGGCTTTCAGCTGGTAGAGAATGCAAAAACGTCATTTTCTGCAGGTGTGATCACGCAGTATTGGATGAATGACTATCTGAGTCTGCGATTAGGGATAGAATATTCGGACAAGGGCTACAAACAAATTTTGATCTCCGAACTGGACAATAGCCTGGACATCACCCGCTATCGATTTGCGTATCTGAGTCTGCCTATTACTGCCAAGATGCCGCTCAATGCCGGGCCTTCTTTTGGCTATCTGAGTTCAGGCGTTTCGATTGATGTTTTTCTGCATGGCTATGGCGGTTACCGCAACTTTTTCAATGATACTTTCTCACAGGTAGCAAGTAGCTTCATTCTGGGGATTGGCGTTGAATCCCGCCTGGACGACAAATTTAATTTTGCTTTTGAACCGACCTTCCGTCTGGCGATGTCCGATTACTCTGAAGTAAGAGCGTATCGCCCTTTTTCTATTGGGTTGACCCTCAGGTTATTGTATCGTTAGGCTGGAAGCCAAATTTCTCCATTCTTCTATATAAAGAGGAGCGGGTAATGCCCAGTTCCCGCGCGGCTCTGCTGATGTTGAAGTTGTGTTTGAGTAATACTTTTTCGACCAAATACTTTTCTACTTCTAACAGTTTGTGGGTTGGAAATTGAAATTGGGCCGAGCTGCTGATGTCTGGTTGGAGGGAAAAATCTTTGGGTTGTAAAAAGCTGGATGCTGTCATGATGACTGCCCGCTCAATTGCATGCTGCAACTCCCGTACATTCCCCGGCCATGGGTACTCCCGTAGTTTTTGTAGGGCCGCACGACTGAGCGAAGAAACCTCCTTTTGGTATTGCCGGCCATAGATGTTGATAAAATGATCAGCCAATAGGGGAATGTCCTCGCGCCTTTCGCGCAGGGGTGGCAACTGAATCTCTACGGTATTGATGCGATACAAAAGATCTTGTCGAAAAGCACGAGCTGCAACCTGTTCCCGAATGGGGAGATTGGTCGCTGAAATGAGGCGAATATTGACCTGAATGCTGTGATTACTCCCCAATCGTGTGATACTTCTTTGCTGAAGCGCCGAGAGCAGTTTGGCCTGTAAAGGAAAAGAGAGATTGCCAATTTCATCCAGAAAAAGCGTCCCGTTATGGGCCTCTTCGAAGCGACCAATACGGTCCTGCCTGGCATCGGTGAAAGCGCCTTTTACGTGGCCAAACAGCTCGCTTTCAAACAAAGTCTCAGCAATGGCCCCCATGTCTACACCGACAAAAGCCTGGGTCGATCGCCGGGAGGCCTGGTGAAGGGCGCGGGCTACCAATTCTTTCCCGGTTCCATTTTCTCCCAACAGTAGAATATTGGCATCAGTGGCGGCAACTTTAGAAATCAGATAAAAAACTTGCTGAATGGCCTCACTTTTGCCTATGATTGGGAGAGTTGGTTCCATAAGAAGCTGTTCGAAAACGGACAGTACCCAAGGTACAGCTTTTCCTTGATACTTTAGCTTTGCGTCATGCTTAAATACCTGTTCATTCTTTTCTCCTTGTGTGCATTGGGCTGCTCTCCGCCTGCGGGGCAATCCTCTGATGCACCTGGTCCGATCTCGCTCGATCCTGCGCACATCCGCGCCAATACCCTCTACTTCCAGATCATGTACAACGAACACCCTGCTGGTAGCATGAAGGTGGACTGCGTACGTGAACCACAAGGTTGGCTGGTGGAAGAGCATACGACCCTCGATGCCAACAGCAACCAGGAGATCATCCGTACCCGGATGGATCATGCTTTTCGTCCGCTGGTCCATGAGGTGCGCGGCAGACTGGAAGGCAATGAACTTGATGTGCAGGTTCATTGGGAAGGGGACCGGGTAGATGGACATTCCCTCTTCCCGCGACCGCCTCATAAACAGCAGGGGAAAATCACCATCGAACGGACTTTGCCAGTGGGTACGTTCGAGCGGACGGCAACCTTTTATCTTCTGCCGGCAATGCCTTTGTCAGATCAGGCCCGCTTCACGTTCAATTGGTTCAATACGCTCTACGCTGAAGTCAACCCCATCCAACTGGAGGTAAAGGGTATAGTACAGACCACTGTCCCGGCCGGAACCTTTGATACCTATAAAGTGCGCTTACTTGGTGCTGATCCCAATCAGACGATCTATGTTAGCACGGAATCCCCCCGGAAAGTGGTCAAAATCGAGGTGGATGGCCTTCCCTGGCGCTTTGAACTGATGTAAAAGGACTCAGTGCTCTATCCATTCTCTCTGTAAATAGCCTTCGTGAAAGGCACGGGAGATCAGATGCGCCACATTGGCGGCATCCAGCTTTTGCTGTAAACGCTTCCGATAGGTCAAAATGGTCTGCTCACTAATGGCCAATTCTACGGCAATTTCCCGGGTGGTACGCCCGGAGGCGAGAAACAGCAAGACCTCCCTTTCCCGAATGGTCAGCGAATGCGGGCCATCCTGATTGGCCAATAGCTCTGTTCGTAAAATTGGTGGATAATACCAGCCACCCTCTGCCACACTGTGAATGCACAGCAACAATTCGGATTTGCTGGTATAGCCCAACAAATAGCCGCGTAAGCCCATCTGCCAGTAAGTACGAAAGGTATCTGGATGATGCTCAG
>JBCBZF010000598.1:0-4556 GCA_039815525.1 Bacteroidota bacterium
GTCGTATTTTCGTCTACACGCAGGATGTCAAACCAGGTTTGTACTCCATTCGCGTTAGCAGCGAACAAAATTCCTTTTCAGAGAAACTTGTCATCGAAAATGCTCGTTAATAAAGAGCTGATTTTTCGTTCAATTAGTTGTAAAGAAATGAAGTTTCTCTATATTTGCACCTCAATCAGCATATGGTGGCTATAGCTCAGTTGGTTAGAGCACCAGATTGTGGTTCTGGGGGTCGTGGGTTCAAATCCCATTAGCCACCCTCCAAAGAAGCAAAGCTCCGGTTTTGCTTCTTTTTTTTCTGCCTAAACCGTCGTTCTGGCCATCCAACCAAGCCATTTTGTCCCTGAGGTCCCTTCTGTGTATTTTTCCTGAAATGATGTTTTATGCCCAATCCTGATGATCTGCCACATTTGTTGGCCTTGTTGGATGACGAAGAAGACCTGGTTCGCGAAAATGTCTATAACGCCCTGGCTGCTTTTGGCCCGGAGCTCCCCACGATTGTTCAACCCTGGTTGGTTGGGCTCAGTGATGACATTCGTTCGCGCCTGAATTTTTTGTGGGAGAAAATGCGGGAACAGATTTTTCAGGAAAATTGGTTGTCCTGGCTGGAAATAGAAGATGAGAGCGAAGCACTTGAAACGGCTTTGAGTTGGCTCGGTTTCACCGATGGTGGCCTGGAGGATCAGCCACTCTCTCAGACTTTAGACAATTTATTTCATCAATTTTTGGCCACAGACTACCAAAGAGACCTTAGTGGCCTGATGCGTTTCCTCTTTCGGGATTTTGGCCTTCGCCAACCAGAGAAAGAATACTACCATCCACGCAATTCGAATCTGGTATATGTGATTGAACAGGGCTTTGGTCTGCAAATCAGTCTTTCCTGTGTGGTCATCTTCATGGCCGCCCGGCTCAACATTCAGCTGTACGGCTTCAATATGCCGGGGCATTTTATGGTGATGTCGATTGAGGAAGAGCAGTTTGTCGTCTACGATGTATTTCGTCAGGGCAAACCATTGCCCAAAGAAACATTGCGCTCCCTCGTAACCAGTTCACAACTCAATCCCGCTCTGAGCCGGAAATGGCAGGCCACCAACGAAGACATTGTGGCCCGGGTACTACGAAATATTTGTCTTGCATATGACCGAAAAGGACAAGGAAGGCATGCCAAGCGATTTCTTGGCTATCTGAGTCAATTGCAGCAGGAACTCAAGTTGCGGAAAGATGCGTCTTAGAGCGCAACCATCCTGACTGTATCCACCTGCATTTTTACCTGAATCCATTCTCCTAATTTCTTCGATTCTGCATTGCGACTGCGCCGACTGAGGCGTGGATTCCAACTTGAAATGATGGTAAGGATGGTGTCCTGCATTCCTTTAAGATCGGTTTGAATGGATTCTCCAATCGATAGATCCTGTAAGTCTTTAAATAAAATGGGTACCTCCTGATAGAGTTGCCGGAGGGGTAAACTGTCGGCCACCATGGTTTTTTGCACACTCATGAGACTGTCCTGGGTTTTTTGCAGGCGGGCAATCTGTGGTTGCAGAATACGCATACTCTCCAGCGAGGCCTGAGAAATCACTTCATCAGCTTTCAACTCTTTGGGACTTTGGATCACGTGTAGGTCGCATTGAGCCAGTCCATAATCACCCATCCTTCCTTTCCAGGCCACCAAGGTATCCTCTTCAAAAGCAGGGCCGGCAATGGCGATGGTCAGCACATCGATCGAATCTGCCGTTGCAAATTCGTATTTCAACACCTCGTGGGTGTCATTGTCGACCTGTTCAGCGATGAATCTTTCTACCCGACCGGAGATGGTGTTGCCTTGCCAGACATTATACATAAAGTATGCGCTGGGGAGGACCATCAAAATGACGAATATGGTCATCCATCTTGCCATCTTTTTACGACTAGCCTCATCGACAAAGCCAATAAAGGGAAACCGCAGGAAACGGACGATCAGATAGGTTGAGAGAGCAATGAAGACGGAATTGATAAAAAAGAGGTACATCGCCCCTCCAAAAGTGGACAAATCGCCTTTGGCGAGTCCATAGCCGCCGACACAAAGTGGTGGCATCAAAGCGGTGGCAATGGCCACACCTGGTATGGCATTGGTTTTATCCTTGCGCGAGGAGGCCACTATGCCTGCAATTCCGCCAAAAATCGCCACCAATACATCGAGGATGGTCGGATAGGTGCGGGCCTTGATTTCTGCTGTTAGGGTACCGAGAGGGGTAACCAGAAAGTAAAGGGTACTTACAATCAAAACCGAAGCCACCGCAATGAAAAAGTTCTCCAGCGCCAGATACAAATTCTTTCGGTCGTTGATCCCCATGGATAAACCAATTCCCAGAATGGGAGACATCAGAGGAGAAATCAACATGGCGCCGATGATCACCGCGCCTGAATTCTGATCAAGTCCGATCGAAGCAAGCATAGCGCCACAGGCAAGAATCCAGACATTGTAGCCGCGAATCTGAATGCCATTTCGTACACTGTCAATCGTGCCCTTGATATCGGTGGTGTCCCGCAGATTGATGATTTGCAGTAAGACCTTTTTGATTTCCTCAATCATCTTGTTGTGTGTTGTTCAATTCTTCCAGTTCCAGGAGAATACTTTCCCAACTCTCCGTAGCGCTTTCCAGTTCTGCCTGTTGTGTTTCATAGGTCTGTTGCAGTTCGGTTAGTTTGCCAAAGTCTGCGGCTACATCTGGTTGTGCCATCTGTGCTTCAAGTTCCTGGATCTTTTCTTCTAAGGATTCAATTTTTTCTTCAATGGTTGACTGATCTCTCTCTAATTTTCGAATCCTATTCTTGCGCTGTTTTGCTGTTGGAAAGAATCTTTTCCCTCCTTGGTGCGCTTTGATTGCGCCTCTGTTTGAAGCTGCGCCTCCTCAAAAGCAGCTTCCTGCCGTTTTTTCCAGGCGGCATACTCCGCATAAGTCCCTGGATACTCTTTGATCTGCTGGTCTTCAATGTACCAGATCTTGTTGGCGACCTGTTCGAGAAAATAGCGGTCGTGGGAAACCAAGACATACGTGCCCTCATAGGCGTTGAGGGCCTGGACCAAAATATGAATGCTTTGGATGTCCAGGTGGTTGGTTGGTTCATCCAGCAGCAGGAAGTTTGCTTCCGAGATCAGTGTTTTGGCCAGGGCCACCCGCGAACGCTCTCCTCCGGAAAGAACCGATATTTTTTTCTCCACATCCTCTCCCGAAAACATGAAACAGCCGAGGACCGTGCGTAGCTCTTGTTCAGTCTTGCCTGAGCCCGCAAGATCCAATTCCGCAAGAATATTGTTCTTCTGATCGAGTGCTTCCAGTTGATGTTGGGCAAAAAAGCTGGGCTGCACCTGATGGCCCAATTCATGTTGTCCCTGATGTGGCTCCGTCTGTGCCATGATGCGCAACAAAGTAGATTTACCCAAACCATTGGCACCAATCAGGGCTACTTTATCCCCTCGCATGATGGTTCCGCCCGTTTGTTGGAGGATGACTTTTTCGCCATAGGCTTTGTCAATATCCTGCAGTTTAAGCACTTCTTTGCCAGATTTGACCTTCATGCTAAAGCGAATGCTAAGGCTGACATTTTCTTCCTCCGGTGCTTCGATGCGATCGAGTTTATCCAGCTGTTTGATTTTGCTCTGGACCTGCCGGGCTTTGGTGGCTTTGTAGCGGAAACGCTCGATAAACTTTTCCTGATCCGCCAGGAATTTTTGTTGATTTTCGTAAGCTCGTTGTTGCATCTCCTGCCGCTGCGCCTTTTCCTTGAGATAGAATGCGTAGTTGCCGCTGTACAATTCTAGCTTTTGAAAGCTGATCTCCAGAATACGCTCCGCCATACGATCCATAAAGAAGCGATCATGCGAAACCAAAATACAGGTCCCTGGAAAGCCTTTCAGATAGCCTTCCAGCCATTGAATTGATGGTAAATCCAGGTGGTTGGTTGGTTCGTCCAACAGGAGGATATCTGGTTCCATCAGGAGCATTTTGGCCAATAGTACCCGCATCCGCCATCCGCCTGAGAAAGTCTGAAAAGAAGCATGATGCTCTACCGCCTGAAAACCAAGTCCGGCCAGGGTCGCATGAATTTTTGCCTCCATCTGTGGCCCACCACGTGCATCAAAAATGGATTGTTTGCGGGTAATCTCGTCCGCCAGAGACGGATCTGCTTTTCCGCTTTCCATTTGCTGGAATAACTGCTCCATTTCCTGCTGAAGCTGGATCAGATCTGCAAATGCGTCCTGGGCCACTTCAAATATGGAGCGTTCAGTCTGGTAGGAAAGAAGGTTCTGATTAAAAAAAGCGATGGAGAGCTGTCCGGATTTATGGACTTTTCCTTCTGAAGGCAGTAATTCTCCGGAGATAACTTTGAGGAGCGTGGATTTGCCGGCCCCATTTCGACCAATCAGGCCGATGAGTTCTCCTGGCAAAAACTGGTGGCTTGCTTCCCTTAGTAACCACTTTCCGCTGAATTCAAGGCCAATGTTTTCCAGGCTAAGCATCTGTTATTGGGATAAATATTCTATCAAAATTGGCAATGAAAAAGAAATGATCAAA
>JBCBZF010000181.1:0-8607 GCA_039815525.1 Bacteroidota bacterium
AAAAATGATCCTCAGTCGCCAAAAATTCATAGCGCCGGGGGTACATATTGTCAGGGAAAATCTGATGAAACAAGATTGCACTCAAGGCAATGCTCGCGGCGATTCCCAGAATGAATCCGGTTCGCAGATACAAGCTATTCTGAGGTTTTTGCCTTTGCCGAGTATGTTGCTCCATTAATTATGAATATATAATTCAGATATCTTCCACATCTAAAATTAACAAAAGCCATATTCCCTTCCACTTGAAAAGAAAGAACGATATTACATGATTTCGTAAAAGAAAAAGCGAGGCCATTCCATCGAAAAGTCTCTTTTTTTTGGTTAATTGTTTATCCAACCATCGATTCGTTATGCGATTTCTTTCTTACGTCTTATTGGCCTGTCTACTGGGCTTCATCCCGACAGCATTTGCCCAAAGCTTTGAGGGTACCATCAAGATGTCTCACTCACAGCGTCCCAATCAACATTTCCTGATCAGTCTGCAAGGAAGTCAATCAGTGTTACAACCGATCGGTCAGGGACTGGTACAAGGTGTACGCATGATTGCAGACGCCAGCAATGGCACCTATGTGTTGGTACAGGGCAATGATGTGAGTGATGGGCGCAATATCTTTCAGGCTGAACCTGATTACACCAAAGTCAATCTGACGGGAAATCAGAAGAAAATCGATGGTCATAACTGCGTAGAAGTACAAGGTTTACGTGATGGCCAGGCATTTACCGCCTGGCTCGCGCCAGATCTAAAGCATCTCGATCCTAATCGATTTCTGATGGGTGGCACGCAGCTAGCCTTAGGAGATTTCCGCATCCCTGGACGGGATGGCCTGATCATTGAGATACAGACCATCCATCCAGTGACGGGCGCGGCTTATTCACTCCACAATGAAGTCAAAGCCGAATCAGTAGACGACACTTTATTCACTTATTAATCGACCCGATTCTCGAGGCTATCGACAATCGGCTGAACCCCCATGTCGTACATGGCCTGCATCATCTGAAACACTTCAGCTTTGGTCTTGGCCGGACTGCCACCTTCGAAAGGTGGGGCCGGATCATATTCCATATCCAGCATCACCGCCTGGCCATAATCCTCGCCCATGATGTCTTTGACCATGGCCAGGGACATATCCATCCCAGCCGTAACCCCGGCTGAGGTCCAGTATTTGCCGTCCTGTACGTAGCGCTCCTGCACAAAGCTTGCTCCATACCTGGCCAGCTTTTCTTCGGCACGATACCAATTGGTGGTCGCTTTTTTGCCTTTTAGCAAGCCGGTTGCCCCCAAAATCCAGCAACCAGTACAGACGCTGGCGGTATAGACACTATTTTGGTCAATCATCCGAATCCATTCATGAAGTTTGTCATCATAAGCCCCGAGAATGGTGCCTCTGAATCCACCGGGAATCACCAGAATGTCTAATTGAGAGACGGAATCGATGATCGCATCCGGGACAATTTCGATCCCCATCACCGTCTTGATGTTGCCGGGTGTCAGAGACACCAACTGGATTTTCGCGCCCATGATTTGCCCCAGGACATATCGTGGACCCAATACATCAAGGCTATTGCAGCCATCATAGACCAGTATCCCGATGCGTCGAATCTGATGTGTAGGTGTGTCAAACATTTGGTTCATTGCCTCATCATGATTTTCAGCAGTGATGACAGGGCTTTCTGTTTGTTGCGCCTGCGATTGCGGCTCAGATGGCTGGCAGGCCTCAAACAAAAGCAGTGGCAGCAAATAGATACAATATCTTTTCATGTCGGTTGGTATTATTGTTAAACATTCGTACAGGCCGCTTGGTCGTTAACCAATTCGGCACATCGGCCTGGCGGAAGCGGTTTCCGCCAGCGCAGAACACTGGTTCCAGATCCATTCCAGTGAATGGCGTGTAAAAGATGTATCCTTAGGATTCCGGTGGTGGCGTGGGAGGTGCAGTCAAGCCTGTTGAGGCACGGTGCTGCTGTTCGGGAAAACCTTGTCGCGCAGTAGAGATAATGGGTTCTTTCTTCTGTGCAAAGAGATGAAAGGGTAAAAAATCTTTCAGCTGAAGCTTTCCTGGTAAAGGAGGCGCATCTGCTGGTGATGCCTGATTCACAGCTTCCAGCTTTTTCGCCAAGGCACACTTTCCGTTACACTTTAGTGTCGGTCTGGCTTGGTTTTCACAAAGAACCTTCGCGTAATAATCAAGATTGGCCTGATATTCGAAGTATGGCAGGTAGGGACTCACTGAAGCGGTGAGGTAAGCCACGAGCATGAATATGGAAATCAGGCGTTGCATCCAAATCAAAGGTAAGGCCTACATGCCCGAAGGTCAACCGAGAAAAGCGTGGCAGAGGAAAATGATAAAAGTTCCCTGATAAAATGCAATCTGATTGGGCGAGACGTCTGCCTTATGAAACCTGTTGCCAAGCAATGGGTTCTTGCCAGCCTTTTCGCCAAACACAGACATATTCTGGTCATCCAAGCGAAGCCCACATGATGCCCCAAGACACGCCCTCGCGTTCATTTGAACCGCTGCGCCCACCTGAATTGACATTACCTCAGGGAGGCGGAGCCATTCGAAGCCTTGATGAATCTCTTGAGATTCAGGCTGCCACCGGCAGCGCGCGCCTTTCGATCCCCTTACCGATCAATCCCGCCCGGGGGTTGTCTCCTGACCTCCAATTGATGTATAGCAGTGGTGCTGGCAATGGTCCGTTTGGCCAGGGCTGGGCCCTCACATTGGCTGGCATCCGCCGCAAAACGGAGCGTCAATTGCCCCGCTACCAGGATGCAACCGAATCCGACAGTTTTCTGCTCGGTGGTGGCGAAGAATTGATTCCCGCCGACCTGGCGGAAAGCATCCGTACAGAAAATGGTCAGCAATATCAGGTCAAACGCTATCTACCCCGCATGGAAGCGGCATTTTCCCGCATCGAAAAATGGACTGCCGACAGCAGTGGGCACATCCACTGGCGGGTGACCACTGCAAGCAATCTGACCACGATTTATGGGTTTCGACCCGATCGCTGCATCATGCACCCCACACTGCCTGGGGCTGTCTTTCATTGGCTGCCGGAATGGGTGTTGGATGACAAAGGCAATGCCGTGCTGTACAGCTACAAAGCAGAATCATTTTCTGATGCTGTTATGGATGATCTGTCCGAAGCCCATCGTCTGGCCGGACGCAGCCCCATTGCCAACCAATACCTCAAACAAGTCGATTACTGCAACCGCAGTCCATTTGTCTCTATCCATGATCCAACTCCAGACTTCCTGATGTCTCTGGTATTTGATTATGGAGAACATGATACGAACGCCCCACAGCCGGATGATAGCGGGACCTGGCGGAGGCGGCAAGATTCATTTTCGACCTATCGCCCGGGCTTTGAGATGCGCACCTCCCGTTTGTGTCAAAGGATTCTGATGTTTCATCGGTTTGACGAACTGGGACCGCAGCCACGCCTGGTACGTGCATTGGCTTTGGCCTATGATGAACGGCCCCACATGAGTACGCTGCGTGAAGCGCAGTTGTGGGGATACCTGCCGCAGGCTGGTGGCGGCAATACCGCCAAACCTTTCCCGCCCCTGTCTTTCCAATATCAAGAACCCGTCTGGCAGCAATACCCGCAGGAGGCCCGCTTAGCAGATGGCGGGCAATTACCGCACGCCTTACAAAACGGTCGTACCCAATGGCAGGATGTACACGGTGAAGGCATACCGGGCCTGTTGTATGAGCACGAAAGCAGTTGGTGGTTTCAGAAGAATCTGGGCCAGGGACGCTTCGATTTCCCCCAAAAGCTGTATGAGAAACCGACCCATCCGGAAGGCCAATTGGTGCTGAAAGGAATGGAGAGTTTTGCAAAAAGGCAGGCCGTGGTAGAGGGGAAAGGCTTTTATCCCCAAGACCTTGAAGGAAACTGGCAGAACTTTCAAGCTTTTCCCCAAGTCCCCAATCTTGATCCTCAATCTCCTCACATCCGGCGCCTTGACCTTACCGGTGATGGGCAGGCAGATTTGTTGGTAGACGAAGATCTGTTGTTCAATTGGTATGCGTCCGAAGGAGAAAAAGGCTATGCAAGAGGGGAAAAAGTACACAAAGCACTTGACGAATTAGAAGGGCCGAAACTCATTTTTGCGGAAAGTGCACAACAGCTATTCTTAGCAGACATGAGTGGAGATGGCTTGCTGGATCTGGTTCGGATTCGCACCAATGAAATTGCTTACTGGCCCAATTTGGGCTATGGTCGTTTTGGGGCCAAAGTCAATATGGGGAGTCTGCAACTATCAGAACACCTACACCCGGATAAGATTCGGCTAGCTGATGTAGACGGCAGTGGAACCACCGACCTGATTTTTCTGCATCATAAAGGGGCAAATATTTTCCTCAACCAGAGTGGCAATCGTTTTTCTGCGCCCATCGAGATCGCCGGATTGCCACAGTCTGATGCTTTTAGTCAAATTGATGTATTGGATTTTCTGGGGAATGGAACCAGTTGCCTGGTCTGGTCCTCTCACTTTCCCGGCAGGACACAGATCCGCTACCTAGATTTACTGGGTGGCCAAAAACCCTGGTTGCTCCGCAGCTACGCCAACAATCTGGGCAAAGAAGTCCATTTTCACTATCGTAGCTCTACCACCTATTATCTCGAAGATCAGGCCAATGGAAGCCCCTGGCAAAGCTGTTTGCCATTTCCGGTACAGTGTCTTTGGCAAGTGGAGACTTTTGACCGGATTCGGGGCAGTCGTTTTGTTCAGCAAAGTAGTTATCATCATGGTGTCTATGATTTTGTGGAAAGAGAATTCAGAGGTTTCGGTCGGGTAGAGAGCCTGGACACAGAGAGTTTTGAACATTTTGTCCAAAGTGGCGCCACCAATGCCCTGGAAGCAGACATTCAGCAGGCACCCATTCTCACCAAAACCTGGTTTCACACCGGAGCCTTTCTGAATCGGCAGAGTCTGCTCCATCAATATGAACGTGAATATTTCCAATCTGCTTCTCTGACGAATCTTCCCATTCCTGCGCCCCTCTTTCCCCCCAAACTCACAGCTGATGAGATGCGGGAATGTCTGCGAGCCTATAAAGGCTTGGTACTGCGGCAGGAAGTGTATGGAATGGATGAAAGCAGTGATGCAGACATTCCTTATAGCGTTTCCAGCCATGCGTATGAATTGAAACTGGCGCAAGCAAAGGGAAACAATCGCTATGCGTCCGTCCTGGCAGTACCACGCGAAACCCTCACGGAACATTACGAACGCAATGCGTCCGATCCCCGCCGGCAGCATGAATTTCAGCTGGAAACCGATGATCGCGGCAATGTACTCCGCTCTGCCATGGTCTCTTATCCGCGTCTGATTGACGATCCGTCTTTGCCCCCAGAGGTACGAAATGCCCAAGGCAAATTGTGGATCTCCGTGGCAGAAACTGATTATACCAATGACATTGAAGACACCGCCACCTATCGATTGAAAGTGCCTTTCGCCCATCGGACCTATGAGCTGACCGGTGTCAGTCCAACCAATGAAGTATTCGAGTTGGATGAACTGCTCTCAGGCGTGAATGGGGCGGCGAAGATCTTGCCTGAAAGCATCCCTGGACCTGCCCCTCGTCTACGGCTTCTCGAAGCCGATCGTACCTACTTCCGAACCGAAGACCTCAGCGCAGCCCGTCCCCTTGGACAGTTGAACCGTCGGGGAATTGCCTTTGAACACTTCCAACTGAGTTATACCGCTGGTTTGTTGGCCAATATCTTTGGGAGTCGTACCACTGATGCAATCATGAACGAAGCTGGCTATGTTCACCTCGAAGGTGATGCGGATTGGTGGCGGCCCTCCGGCAGGGACGTCTACGCCCCCGATGCAGCCAATCGCTTTTTTCAGCCAAACGCTCATCTGAACGCCTTTGGCAATCTGACCACCATTGCGCATGATGCTTATCACCTCAATGTAATTGCCGTTGAAGACGCCCTGTCCAACCGGACGGAAGTTGAAATGGATTATCATCACCTCTCCCCTTGCCTACTGACGGACCCCAACCAAAATCGTTCAGCGGTACAGTTGGATGAACTGGGCATGGTATTGCGGACCGCCGTGATGGGCAAAGCGGGAGCCGGAGAAGGCGATACCCTGGCCGATCCCAGTGTCGAATTACAATATGATCTCTTTCGCTACCTCAGTCAGGGGGAAGCCATTTCGGTGGAAATTCGTAAGCGGGAACGACATACGGATCCGACAACAATCTGGCAACGTCAATTTGTCTACAACGATGGTATGGGCGAAGTGTGGATGACCAAAACGGAGGCCGAACCGGGATTGGCCCGTCGCTGGAATCCCGTCAGTGAAGCAATTGAGGAAGTAGATACTGGTAGCGCCCCGCGCTGGATTGGTAGTGGTTTGCGCGTATTGAACAACAAAGGCAATGCAGTCAAGCAGTATGAACCATTTTTCAGCACTACCTCTGAGCCGGAAGAGGCTCTGGAGCTGGTGGCGGCAGGCGTTACGCCGATCCTGTATTATGATCCGCAGGGGAGATTGGTGCGGACCGCACATCCCGACGGCACCGAAAGCCGGGTACAATTTGAGGCCTGGCGACAGATCGACTCAGACCGAAACGACAATGTACTGAGCAGCAGTTGGTATGCAGACCGGGGCAGTCCAGCACCAGCCGGGGCAGAGCCAAGTGATCCCGATCATCGGGCCGCGTGGTTGACGGCCCAACATGCTGATACACCCGGTGTCAGCCATGCTGACGCTATGGGTCGGCCAATGTATGTCATTGCTGACAATGGCAGCGCTGGCAGCATGGATACCTTTTCCACCCTTAATCTCAGGGGAAATCTACTCGCCATCACCGACGCCCGAAGCAACGACATCCTGCGGCAGCAATTTGACCTCAATGATCAGAGTCGCCATGTCATCAGTCTGGATGCTGGCGAAAGCTGGCGCTTGACAGATGTGGCAGATCAGGCGCTCTATGCCTGGGACAGCACCGGGCAACGCATTCGGACCGAATATGATGCATTGCGTCGCCCCATTCGGCAGTGGTTGCAGCAGGGAAGCAATCCGGAGGAAATGCTCAGTCGCACCGATTATGGTGAAGCGGCCCCCAATGCCGTCAATCGCAATCTGCGGGGACGCAGTTGGCGACAGTTTGATCAGGCTGGCATGAGTGAAGTGATGCAGCTTGATTTCAAAGGCAATCTGACGGTCCAGCAGCGCCGTTTTAGCCTTACTTATCAAAGCCGCCTCAACTGGGATGTGGCTGATCCCCTGAATTTACTGGATGCTGAGACTTTTGTCAGTGAAAGTGAGTTTGACGCGCTCAATCGTCCTACTCGGATGCTCAGTGCACACAGCGCGGGTATGCAGCCCAACGAAATCCTACCTCTTTTTAACATCCGTAATCTACTGACCACTACTTCAACGCGTTTGAGGGGGACCAATCCACCGACGGTTTTTGTACAGGAAATCGACTATGATGCCAAAGGTCAGCGAGAGCGGATTCTGTATGGTAATGGCAGTCTGACCCGCTACGAATATGAGCCGGAAACTTTCCGCCTCCGGCGGCAAATCACCACCCGCAACAGCGGGGCGGATATTCTGCAAGACCTTCGCTATACGTATGACCCCATCGGCAACATCACCGAAATCCGGGACCTTGCCCAGCAGACCCATTATTTCAACAACACCGTTGTCGAACCACAATGTCGCTATCGCTATGATGCTTTATACCGTCTGACTCAGGCGGAAGGGCGGGAGGAGATCGGTCAAAACAGCTTTTCAGATCCTTTTGATGCAAACCGTATAGGCTTGCCGCAACCTGGGGCTGGTGGACAAATGCAAGCATATACCGAGCAGTATCAATACGATGATGTCGGCAATCTGCTTCAGATAAATCATGGTAGCTGGGTGCGCAACTATACTTATGCCTCTACCAATAATCGCCTCCTCAATACCCAAATTGGGAGTCAGACCTTCGCCTACAGCTACGATTCCCACGGCAATATGATCAGCATGCCCCATCTCAACACCATTGAATGGGATCATCTGGATCGGATCTTTCATCTGACACGCGGCACCACGACCGCCTGGTATGGCTATGAACAATCCGGCCAGCGGCTGCGAAAAGTAGTAGAAAAGCCCGGTAATGTTCGAGAGGTCCGCTACTATCTGGGTGGCTTTGAATTGTTGCGGCAGTATCGGAATGGTGATCTGGAAGAAAGCTGGGAGACATTACACATTAAGGACGACGCCATGCGCATTGCCCTGGTGGAAACGCACATCATCGACAATGCCGTCCAGCAGGAACGGATCCGCTATCAATATCATACCCATCAGGGTTCCGCCAGTCTGGAGCTTGATGAAACGGCTGCAATCATTTCCTATGAAGAATACTATCCCTTCGGAAGCACTGCTTATCAGGCCGGACGCAACAATGTCGAATTGGCCCGCAAGCGCTATCGCTATACAGGCATGGAACGAGATGATGAAAGCGGCCTGAGTTATCACAGCCAGCGGTACTATGCTGCCTGGTTGGGGCGATGGACGTCTGTCGATCCGGCTGGTGTCGCCGCGGGCATCAATCTCTACGCTTACGCATCTAATAATCCCATTCGGAACGCAGACCG
>JBCBZF010001077.1:0-2452 GCA_039815525.1 Bacteroidota bacterium
GACAGGCGACTGCACGCAGACGTTCACCAGAACATGGACAGCGACAGATGCATGTGGAAACAGTTCAAGCTGTGACCAGGTGATCACATTGATCGACACCCTAGACCAGGCAAGCCAAAAACCGGAAAAATCTTCCCGAATGGCACAAATGCCGCACTATCGTTTATGCTACAAACGATTCCATATTCTCCGGGAAACAGAAGGGCATTGTCAAGTGATGCCTCTGCATTGCCATCACTGAGTTGATAGCCATTCAGATCGATGACATCGTCACTACGGTTGTACAACTCAATAAACTCTGCTTCGGGTAATCCAAGTCGCGGCGTGGGGTCTGCCATAAACTCCGTAATAACGATATCGTTAGCCAGAGGTGGGCGTCCACGGACGATCATCAGGCTTTTGTCCCCACCCAATTCATTTCCTTTGCAATCCTGGACTGATCCCACTGTCAGGGTATAAATGGTTCCTTGCTGTAAACTACCAGACAAGCTGAGGTCAACACACAGGCGATCAGGCTCAAGAACAACAGCATTACTGGGGATGCCAATGCCCTGATCAATCGTGTATTGCGACTCATCCACCAAACCAACCGGGTCCATGGCCTCATTGAAACAAATTCTGATCAGTGTAGGCGAAAGCACTTGAAATGTTTGGATAACAGGCGCTTCTGTGTCAGGAATTGGCGCCAAGCTGTTGAAAATACCGGGAGATCCTCCACGCGTGTCTACACTGGATGACCAATTTGACCTTGGTGGACAATCCAATTCGTCTGGATCAATGATTTCCAACGAATAGCCGCCATCTGCCTTTGCTGGTTCGTGCCAGATTTGTAAATAATCAAGGGTATCAATCAGGGTTCCATTCGCATCCCGTAAGCCCAGATTATCTCCCCCATTGACCAGGGCAACCGAGGAACTGGTCACGATTTTATTGTTGAAAGTAAAAGCATTGATATCAGCATTTTTCAACAGGACCACATAGTCTCCAGGCGTCAGAATATAGGAAGGTAGACTGGCCACACTTGACCCATTGCTTAGCGTCCAGGCAGCCAGGTCAATGATTTTATCAGATCGATTGTGCAATTCTATATATTCCACTTCCGGTAAATTGACCACTGGGGAGGGATCAGGCATGATCTCGTGGAAAATGATGTCTTTAAATATGGCCTGTTCGGGGATTAAAAAGCTAAAGTCAAATTGCTGAGCCGGATCAATGCCATTGCCATTTTGGTCCATGACATCGAGCACAGAAAGCTGATAGCTCTGCCCGTTTTGCAAAGGTGCCGCCAATGTCAACAACACTTCGGTTTCATTGTTCCCATCTCGCTCAGCGAGTAGCGGATTGCCAATTCCCTGATTGATGCTGTAATGGTTGACGTCTTCAGAAGAGGAAAGATCCAGATTTTCATCAAATGTCAACAGAAGCTCAGTGGCACTTTGAGGCACCACAGACTGCAAGACAGGTGGACTCAGGTCCAGGATGGGATCTCCAATATAAAAGTCATCGAAAAAGAAGGATTGATTGCGGGTAGAAGAATGCTTCACCCAAAAACCTGTGTGAGCAGTCGAGGCATACGTATCATCAAATACGTTTCCTTCAAGTGTAAAAACGCCGGAATTATCGGTATCAGTTGCCAAGCTCCAATTCCCCATTCCATCCCGGCTAATCTTAACAAGAGCATCGATATTGCTCCCAGCCCGTCCATCAATGCCATCAATCATTTGGACCAGATTGCTTCCATCCTGACGATAGAGGTCATAGCTGTCACTGGTTCCGCTCTCCCCTACCCTGAGAAAATATCCTTGCAGATCACCCTCCAAATCACTTTGATCTGAGACCAGATATACCCGAAGATTATTGGTGGTACTGGGACCAAAGTTGTAGCGAATCCGGAAACGCCATTCGGTGTCGTTGAGGCGGGTGTTCGGCGTACTCAGGTAGATGGTGTCATTGGCTGGATTGCCATTGCTCTGTAGTTCAAAGGCTGAATTGACCTGGAACAAAGCGGTTTCGCCATTCCAGGCCGGATTATTACTTAGGTCTCCATCTGAAAAATCGTCTACGACCTGAGCAGAAACAAAGCCTTGCCAGCACAATAAGCTGATCACAAGAAAGCAGAAGTTTGTTTTCATTCTGCCTTGAATTTACAAAGTCCTCACCGCTTTCGAAAAGCAATGAGGACTCCGTATTGATATGGCGCCTGAGAGTTTACAAACTATGGACTGGTTCCACTGCCTTTTCAGCTTCTTGCGGCACAAAGTAGTTTCGCATCCGCAAAATCCAGATGGCCAGTACACCCAGGATCACCAAACCAATTGGAATGGACAAGACGAAGAAGGACGTACCCCACAACATAATTGGGAGCATCACTGCCACAAAGGCCAGGCGGAAGTACTCATATCGTGGGGCCCAACTTTTACGCTCCATGATGGCTCCTAAAGAAAAGATCGAC
>JBCBZF010000569.1:0-4783 GCA_039815525.1 Bacteroidota bacterium
CGGCCAGCAGTGTGGTGGACCCTTCCACCCGGCCGGCGGACTGTTCCACCGCTGCGATGCGTTTTTTGATTTCGATCAGAGACATGGTCGCGGTGTGGCAAGGCCCGCGGTCAGAGACACGCCCAAACCGAAAGAAGCGGGGCCAAGGCCCCGCTTCCAAGTCTCTTCAACTAAGCGATGCTTAGAAGGTGAAACGGATACCAACGTCAGCTTGGATGTTCTTCTGGAAGTTGCGGGAGATACCGCCTGCCAGAGTAGCGCCGCCCAGCGAGTGGGTGAAGCCAAGACCAACTTCAGTTTCGGATTTCTTGCAGAAAATAGATTCTTCCGTCAGGGTCGTCAGTCGTTCCAGAAACTCCACGCCCATGAAAGAATTGCCTTTAGGATTGAGACGCGGACTCCAAACGGCAATGCTGTAATGCCCTGGATGCACGGCTGCGATCCCGCCACCGACTCCACTTTTTCCGGGAATGCCAACCTTAAAAGAGAACTCCCCGGCTTCATCGTAAAAACCGCACAACTGCATGATGGTGTTGATGCGTTTGGATTTGCTGACACTGGTAATCCGAAGACCACTACACGGATCACTGCCATGATGGGCGAGAAAGAGAAAGGTGCGGGCCAGTTCCCGACAGCTCATTTCGATAGAACAGAGATAAAAGTAGAAATCCAGTACGGTTTCAATCTCATGCTGAATATTAGCATAAGCCTTCATCAGATTGATATGAGCGGCATTCCGAAAACCAGTCGCTTTTTCAGATTCTGCAATGCGCTCATTGTATTGGATGTTGGGATTATGAGCGACGGTGCGGACAAATTGGAGAAAATCTTTTTTGGGATCATCCAGCAAACCGACCAGTACATCACTGACCACCAAGGCCCCGGCATTGATCAATGGATTGCGGGGAATGCCATGGTCGGATTCCAGTTGAACCAGAGAGTTGAAAGCAGTGCCGGAAGGTTCGACCCCGACGCGTTTCCATAGCTGTTCGCCCCGATGTTCATACGCCAACGTCAATGCCAGTACTTTCGCAATCGACTGGATGGAAAACTTTTCATCCGAATCTCCCAGACAATGATGCTCGTCTTTGACAGTGGTCAAGTGCACCCCAAACTTATTGGGATCAACATTGCCGAGCTCTGGGATATAGGTCGCGACTTTACCCGGATCATGGACGCTCTGAAGTTCGGTATGGATATGGGAGAAAAATGCCTGATAGTTCATATTGCTCAAGTCGGAGGAGAAAAGTTGCAGAAAAGAATTCGCCAAACAAAAAAGGGACAGACCTCATGCCCATCCCTTTTCGATCATCTGATGAATACAATCAATGCGTTTCCTCACCCTCTGGTACCGGAACATCTTTCATTTCCACCAGCCTGTACATGATCAGTTTTTGGCCATCATCGGCTGAGAGCTTCAATCTGATCCGACTGGCAAGGGATTCCTTTTGGATTTGGTAGTTGATCCCATCCATTTTCAGGGTCCAGATTCCTTCTTGTGGCGAAGCGATCTGCCAGTTGCTGCTGCTTTTGCTGCGCTGACCGTTGAGGCAACTTTCAATCTGCATTTTGCCACTTGCCTGCAGGGCAATCAATTTGCCGCTGCTGCATTGCGAAGCCGGCATGCCTGCTGCCTGTCCGAAGGGCTGAACGGTCCATTCATTGGTCAGCATTTTTTCCCACTCTGCCTGTGTGTTTTGCCCAGACATGAGAGATGGACTGAAAAGCAATGTGAAGAAAAGGATATACAAATGATGTTTCATGAGTTTTGGATTAATGATGAATCAAAATGTTGATCGCTTCCTGCACGCCATCATCGCCGGGTACATGAATACGACAGGGATACACCCCTTCTGGAAGTTCTCCCAGATCAAGGGCAAAACGCCGTTGTGGCGTACCACCTTCAAAGCGATAGGTTCGCACTTTCCGGCCGCTCAGATCATAGAGATCAATCTGGACCGGTGCAGCAACCGCATTCCGGAACTGAATGAAGACTTCCTGATCGGCAGGATTGGGAAAAGCAGATACGGCATTTGCCGCGTTGTCCAGTTTGAGCTCAACAATATTGCTGTGCTCAAAGTTTCCATCGAAATCGACCTGTTGCAGACGATAGTAGACCCGATCGTAGGTTTCAGCTAAGAAGTCAATCGGATCATAGTAATCGTAAGTCTGGATCTCTGAAGTGGTTCCGGCTCCTGGTATGGTCGCAACAGACTGAAACAGTCGGCCATCCAGCGAACGCTCCAACACAAAGTGGCTGTTGTTGATTTCAAGCGCAGTCGCCCAACTCAACCAGGCATCTCCATTGATGTATTCACCATCAAAGCTGAGGAATTCAACCGGGAAAATGGGGGTCGGAATAATTTGGAAGAAACTGAACCCGTCATCCGTCCCACCTGCGAAGATGCTGTTGTTGGAGGCTTGCAGAAAACAGAGCTGGTCAAAGCCATCGTCCGTTCCGCCACCAAAGATTGGATTACTCGCAGGCTGTATGAAGCATAGCATGGCAAAGCCATCGTCACTTCCACCACTGAAAATGCTGTTGCCGGATGCCTGCAAGAAACATCGCTCAGCAAAGCCGTCATTCGTCCCACCACCGAAGATGTTGTTTTGAGAGATTTGCTGGAAACATGCTTCAGCAAAACCATCATTCGTCCCGCCTGTAAAGATGAGATTGTTTGCATTCTGCAGAAAGCAGATTTCTACAAATCCATCGGCATTTCCGCCCGCGAAGATGCCATTGTTGCTGGCTTGCAGAAAGCATGCCTCCACAAAACCATCATCTGTATTGCCTGCGAAGATGCTGTTGTTGGAGGTCTGGAGAAAACAGACCACGCTAAACCCATCTCCATTTCCCCCACCAAAAATCCCATTGCTTTGCGCAAACAGAATTGTTGGGAGAAAACAGCATAGGACAAAGAGGATACGTAACCACATGATTCTAAATAGAATACACATGGTCCTTAGAAATTAGAGCGAACCAGACGCGCACCAACATCAGAAAAGCGGTTGGCAACCTGGGTATTGGCAAACTCCCGTGAGGAAATGCGCAGGCGATCAAGTTGACTGGTGAAAGCACCACCCCGTAAGCCTACCCCAAGGCTGTTGTTATTATCCGGCCAGTTGGTTCCTGAAGTCCCATTCCCAGCAGAGCTGATGATGCCATTTCCATGGGTTGTCCCATTAAAATCCCGGCCCTCCTGTGAGCCGACTGAAACGGTCATTTCCCACAGATTTCCACTCAACTCCATCACGCCATAATATGATCCACCTGATTCAGCCCGGCTTGGATTGGCGATGCTACCGGCAAATACGCCACAGCGAATCGGTGCATTGATGATAACGCTGGTGGAGGTATACAATGCATTGCCTGTACCGGATGCAGGATTGGTTACCACTTCGGCTGCGGTTCCGGCTCCTCCAAGGGTGTAAGCAGCATTGAAGGCAAAGGGACTGCCCCAGGCACATTCATCTACCGCTGGAGATTGGGTTCCCCGACTACACTTTTCATATTCCATTTCAGACATTGGCCGCAGGGCTGCCCAATCCGCATAGGCTGAGATATCCGGCCAATTCAGATAATTACAGGCTCTTTCCGGAGTAGAGGTTTCATAAATATTGGGCGGCACGCCGGTATCGGCAATCGTATTGCCATTGGCAAGCTGATTGGCCCAGCGATTGGCCGCACCTGTGGTGCCGATTTTATTCAGAAATGCCACATACTGTCCCTGGCTGATCTCATATTTCATCACATAAAACGGATCAAAGCCCTTAGGATAATTGGCGGGCAGTGTCTGGGTGGTAACATCATCGAAATCATCATCGACAAACATACCGGTATTATCGTTGTTGTTGAGGTTTGCCGAGGAACTTCCGCCCAGCGTCAGAGACGCTTCCGAAGAGATTGTGAAAGGATTGGTGGTGGTACCAGCTTCGAAGTTTCCGTCGGGATTGTTGGAGTCATCGCCCAGTTCGTAGCTGCCGCCAGGAATGTAAACCATTTCGATGGCCTGTACACAGATTTCCAGGGTCTGGTCATCTGGGAAAGAGACTCCGTAGCTCCATTGGAGCTGGACACTGGTAAAGCTGACATCACCGATACCATCGGAATCCCGGAAGATAAATGCACCACGCGCATCATTGGCTACGTCAATGCTTGAACCAGCTGGCGCATTGAACCCTGTGGTACTGATGAGGGCATGTTGCCAGGTCGTAGCAGGGACTTCTCTGAACTTGACAAAGATCCAGGCCGCGTCATAATTGCTTTCGAAGGTGGAAGTGCGCCAGGAGTTTTGCCAGGCGATGTCAAACTGAACCAGATAGGTATTAGCAGTCGTGTTTTGGCCAGTCAGGGTCACATTGGAGACCTGAATATTGTTGGCAAATAAAGGAACGAGCATAAAGAGTGCAGCGAGCGAGCATAACAGTTTTTTCATACAAGTATAGGGTTTAAAAAAAGGATAAGGGAACACTTACGAGAAGTGGTTTATCGATTGGTTCAGGAAGCAGGCTCAATCGTAACTTCGTCTCGTAAAGTGTCAGAAATCCAGACTGGGTAAGTCATGAGAAAGGTTACCCTACTTTTTTAAAAAATCTTTCCACTTGGCGTTGACGTTTTTCATCCGATGGTGACCAATAGGTCGGATGTGAAGCATCACCAATTAAAATTTGGTTGCTCACACCACAGCACTACCATGTTCCCGTTTCCCAGATGTGCACCTGCCTGGTAGGAAACGGGTTTTTTCATGGGCCCAAACAAAGAAAATCGGATATGACTGCATGA
>JBCBZF010000844.1:0-3236 GCA_039815525.1 Bacteroidota bacterium
ACGACGGTTGGCTTCTTCTTGGGGATCGTGCGAAGAGTCTTCCACAAACACATAGTTTCCACCACCAGTGGTGTGGTCTCCAAATGGACCAGTATTGGTCGAGCCAGTCGGGCCTGAACGTATTGCCCAGTCCTGGGGATCGTCAGACTGCGAGTTTTCCCAGCCATCAGGTAGAGCAATCACCGGCGCACCAGGGGCGAACCCAGGCGTCACAGTCCAGCTATCAAAGTTCTGCACATATGGGTAAGCAGTGATGGCAGGAATATTTTCGACAATAATATTGGCGAGGGTATCATTGCCATTGTCAGTATCACCCGGTGTATTGAGCCAGATTGTGATCGAATATGTACCCGGTGCACTCAGGTCAGCCTGAGTAGAGAAGGTGTACAAATTGGTATCACCCGGCGCAACAACCAATGACTGGTTTTCTGTAACGGCCGGTCCATTGTTGATACTGTAGGAAAAGTCTACTGTATTCACAGCGGTAAACCCGAGGTGAGCATACTCTACCACAATATCTGTATTTGCAGTCAGGCCACAACCAGATACCGGTGCATCCAGATTCAGCATCGCGAGGTTTTCGGTCGCGGCTTCCCGGATTTCAACATTGTCGAAAGCGAAACCATCGTCCTGACCAAATCCGTCAGAACCGAAAGCGAAGCGCAGACGCACATCCGGCTCACCAGCCAGGAAGTCAAGGCTGTTTTCTGCGGTAACCCAACCTTGTGAACCAGCATTGAAGTCGTCTCCACTCCAGCCATCCTGAGGTGTCCAGAAGGAACCGTTGATGGTATTATCGGTGTACCAGTTACCAGGATCACCAAACACACCCACATTCACCCAGTTACTACCGGAGTCAGTGGTTGCCTGTAAGACGGCACCGTCCCAGCTAAACTGGGCGTCCCACCAGATGTCAGCCCTGAAAATTGGATTGTTCAAGCTGGTGAAATCAAAACAAGGACTTTCCACAAAGGAAGCCTCATCAGCGTTATATGTATCGGTTCCCAGTCCACCAGTAACCCAGGCATTTACACCTGAAGCAGCACCTGTAATGACATTTTTCGCAGGCGTACCAAAAGCCCATGAATTATTGGAGCCACCATCAAGCCAGCTGCCAGGACCGTTTTCAAAGTCTTCCACATATGGGAAGGAAGACACCTGCAGGATGTTGTTCACCACCACAGAGAATGTATCATTCAGCGCATTGGCATCATTGCCAAGGCTCGTGAAGACATTGATGGTGTATGGACCAGGGACAGATAAGTCAATCCCGCCTGGGAAGCTGAATGTCAAAGTAGAGTCAGTCTGGACGTTGCCTGTAACTGTGAAAGGCGTACCAGGTGTTCCATTGACAGTATAATTTACACTGACGCTGGTGATGGTATTCTGCCCAAAGTTCTGCAGCGTAGCCGTAAGGGTTTCACTGGCAGACAGACCACAATCAGAATTGGGTGAACTGATGTCTACAATCCCTGCATCATCATCAGGAATACCGATAAACTCAACGTCGTCGATGGCAATATCATGAGAGACGCTGAAATTGTTGTTGTTGTTCACCCGGAACAGGAAAGCAACAATGCCAGGGAATGGCGTGGTATTGAACTCGTATTGTGTCCACTGGTTCAGAGAGTCATGCAAGATCGGTGGAATGACATCCTCAATCAGCTGACCGTTGTAGAGCATGTCTACATGCAGTTCATTCTCATTATTGGGATCAATTCCATTGAAGGAATGCGCCCAGAATGTAAAGCGTGATGCGGTAACATTTGAGATATCAAAACAAGGCGTCAGAACAATGGTAGAGTCATTGTCAAAGCCTGAATCTTCTACAAAAATATAGTTACCATTTCCAGAGGTATGGTCAGCGGGTGGTCCCGTGTTAAATGAGCCGGTCGGCCCATTACGCACAGCCCAGTCCTGCGGATCATCCGCCTGAGAGTTTGTCCAGCCATCCAGCAGGGCAATGATCGGTGCACCTGGACTAAAGCCTGGAGTAGGTGTAAAAGCATCAAAGTCCTGGACGTAGGGGAAGGTATTGACGACATTAGAAGACGGCAACGATGTGAATGTAATGCTGGTGGTGTCATTGAAATTCACGGCATCCCCCGCCAGGTCTGTCCAAACCTGCAAGGTGTAGGTCGTATTGGGTACGAGACTGATCCCTGTCGCGAAGGTGAAAGTATCAACACCTCCCAGTGCTGCCAGGTTGACCACGGCAGTTTCTGTCACCGGTGTCGCTCCGTTGAGGGAGTAAGACATAGGAACAGAAGTCTGTGCACTGGTACCAAAGTTGGTCATCGTGACCGTTACAGGCTCAGGTAAGCCACAATATCCCGGATAGGCCAATGAAATAACCTCGTCAGCGCCGACATCGTCTGGCGCTGGTGGCAGGATGTTGACGTGGTAATCCTCGGTTTCACCATAGGAATAACTTCCGCAAGGATCCAGAGTATCCGGCAGGGTTCCAAATGCAGAAACCAGTCGGACTCTTGTGAGGCCTGGTGTGGAAGCAAATGATACAGTGAATGGAAAGTTGGCAGTTCCGCCAGGAGCCAATTCAACTGCACCCAGGAGTTCCCCGGCATTGACATCAAAAATGGAGTCATTGTCAAAGTCGAGGTACACACTAATGTGAATGGGAAAAAGCGGCGCGTTGGTGACTGTCACCGTGTAGCCCTGACCGATGCTCAGGTCAGTTGATGCTACACCAGTGTAATCATTGTAGCCGGAGGGATCACCCGGCAACGTGCCATTAATTGTTCCCAACTGGAAACTGGCGATGGAGTCTCCCGCAGTCGGGCCGGCCGTGTAGGTCGGCACACAATACTGTGCAGAAGCACCCAATACCCAGATCCATGCAATAAAGAAAGTACAAAGCTTCTTCATGTGTGGGTTTTAAGGTTAGCGTTCAGAAAAAAAATACCATATAATAAGCCATGACCCAGTCGGGCCATGCCATGGATTCAAAATCTTGTTTCTGTCTATTACCCCCGCCTCATGTCCAACTCCACAAACCGAAGCTTTTGGTCTGAGAAACCAATTAATCACAGCAGGCTGCTCTCTAAACGAGCAGATGAGGAAATGAAGTGCTGTAGCAGTAAAGAGTAGTAGTAAGTCTTCTCATTCCGTAGTAGCTCTGTTCGTGTATCCCTTAAAAATACGATACGCGATTTGAAAATCAAACTTTGTGGGGGGCCATTTATGGATTTAATTTTCTTACATGGCCAAATCAAAAA
>JBCBZF010000524.1:0-5105 GCA_039815525.1 Bacteroidota bacterium
CATGGGTGCTCTTAACCTGATAGAGGTGCCAGAGGTGGCAGAAGCCGAAAGACTACTGGAACAAAATCGCTCAATGATACAATGCCATGTGGGGAAAGAGGTGGGATTTGGTCAAAGTCAATCCCCTGTCTTTCAGGATTTTGCGGACGGAATAGATACGATGAAATGCTTATTGACACAGTGAAAATTGACATGTAAGGAAAACGGATATCTTGCGTACCGCATCTGCTTTTCCGATATTTACTTGGATGTCAAATAAATAAAAACGGTATCGAAGCAACTTTCCTCTTTTTTAAACTTATGTGCAGTTTGACTTTTGCAACCCACTCGAATCATGAGACGACTGCTTAATTATTCTTGGTATCACTGCTTTGCGTTGCTTGCTTCCTTGTTAATTTCCGTTCCTGCATTTGCACAGGACTCTTGGCGCGCTGCCGAGTACAACGGTATTTCTGGTAAAGACAAAGTGATCGTTTTCCTTGACAACTTTGATAACAATCTTAAAGATTGGGATTTGAGTCGTCTGTCCTCACGAAACGAATACATTTCTGAAGGCAACTTCCATTGTACTTCCTATACGTCTTATCCTTATACCAAAAGACGGGCAGTCGCAATTGATGCGACTGACAATTTCGAAATTGAGGCGCGTATGCGGTTTGCAGGCGGTCCTTCCAGTAACCTGACTGGTCTGGCCTTTGGACGGGACTATGCTGGTAGCCAGTATCAGTTTTTGTTCAGCCCCCGTGGAAGGGTACAAGTGTCCCGCGAAAACCGCGGACGCCCCAACGTCTACTTCGACGCCAAAATCGATGAAGGTGTCAGTAAATATGGCTACCAGATTCTGACCATCCGCAAGATTACCGACAAATGGTACTTCTTTGTCAACCGTAAGCTCGTTCATGAAATGAGCGCACAAAAGCTCTATGGTAACCAATTTGGCTTTATCATCGGTGGCAATATGGAAGTAAATGTCGATTACTTCCGGGTTTCGGAAATTAGAGCCAGAGACAGCAAAGGACCAGAATTGGCCCTCTCAGAGCCAACTTTCCGTGAAGACCAGAAAGTTTTCACCTTTACACAGCGGCACCAATACATTAGCGGAACGGTTTCCGATGAATCCGGCGTTGCCAATTTGAGCATCAACGGCACAGCCGTTACCGTTGGGCCAGATGGTTCTTTCCTCGCTTCGTTGACACTGCCTGATTATCAGATACAGATTGACTTACAAGCGCGGGATGCCTTTGGCAACATTACTGAGCGACAGTTCTTCATGCAGTATGTGCCATACGTTCCACCAGCGCCTTCTGCCAAGAATTATCTGTTGGTCATTGGGATCAACCAGTACACCTACTGGAATCCGCTTCACAATGCTGTGAAAGACTGTGAAGACCTGGTTCACACGCTCACCACTTATTATGAGTTTGAACCGGAAAATGTCAAGCGTCTCTATAACCACGAAGCGAGCCGTGAGCGCATTCTCGAAACCCTGGAAAATCTTCAGAAGAACATTACGACTGAAGACAACCTCCTGATCTATTATGCAGGGCACGGTTTCTACAATCAGTCTTCTGAATTGGGATACTGGGTGCCGACCGGTGCACGGATGAACAAAGTGCCGGACTATATTCCGAATTCCACCATCCACGACTATCTCCGGACCATTGATACCAAAAATACTTTTCTCATCGCTGATGCGTGTTACGCAGGTTCTCTGTTTGCCAAGACGCGCGGTGAGATTGTCGAAGGTGCCAAGTCCCGATGGGCTTTCACCTCCGGTGATATTCAGAAAGTATGGGACGGTCAGCCCGGCGAAAACAGCCCATTTGCCCGCTATCTGATCAATTTCCTCCGCAACTTCCGTGGAGAGGAACTGCGGGCCAATGATCTGATCAAACACGTATCGCGTATCGTGGAGCAAAACACTTCACAAACGCCGATCGGTTCTCCTCTGAAAATTGCCGACGATGAAGGGGGTATCTTTACCTTCCTGCGTCGCAGATAATACAAATATGATTTGAATGGGAAGGCCCGGCCATTTGGTCGGGCCTTTTTTCGTGGCGCGATCAAGAAATTTACAATAGATTTTGACCGATGAAAATCACTCCGCTCCTCGCCCCCTGAAACCCCGCTCCCCAATTTTTTCGTTATATTTACACATCTACCCACACGCTTGCGCAACGCATGTTTTTTCGCAAAAAGACCAACATCAAGGAAATGTCAGACGAGCTGCTGGTAAGCAAATACCAGGAGACCGCAGACGGCATATACGTTGGAGAATTGTTTGAGCGATACACGCATTTGGTTTATCTGGTGTGTATGAAGTATCTCAAAAATCCCATGGAGGCAGAAGACTTATCGATGCAGGTTTTTGAGAAGCTGTTGAAGGATTTGGGGAAATACGAAGTGCGCAAATTCAAACCCTGGCTGCATACAGTGGTGAAAAACCAATGTTTGATCCACCTCGACAAGGCCAAGCGGAAGCGCAACAAGGAAGATGATGTCAGAGAAAATGAGTTGGGGCGTATGGAATCTGATGGCGACATGCATCTACCTAGTGAAGCAGAAATGCGGGAATCAGATATCCTGCAAATGGAAGCAGCAATGAAGCTGCTGAATGATCAGCAACGGACCTGTCTGGAGCTGTTTTATTTGCAGGAAAAAAGTTATCAGGAAGTATCCGATGCGACCGGCTATACAATGAAGCAGGTCAAAAGCTATATTCAGAATGGGAAACGCAATCTGAAAAAGCATATCGAGCAATCTGGTACCCCTGTCGATGGAAGGAAATCATGAGTGAAGAGAAGGACATATCAATCCTTAATGGGGCAGAAACGCCTTCACTGGAGCTGCTGGAACGCTACCTTCGGGGCGAGGTAAGCGACGAGGAAAGGGAGTTGGTGGAGCAGCTGATGGTGGATGATCCTCTGATGGCCGATGCGATTGAGGGCTTGCGGATGATCGAGGATAAAAAAGCCATGCGACTGGCGATTCGGCGTATTCACCGTAGCAGTCTGATTGGCCTGGACAATCATATTCAGAAACGCGAGCGCCTTAGCAAGCGCCAGTCCAGGGTTGCCCCTAAAAGCCATTGGCAGATGTATTCTGCGGTAGCGGCGGCAGTCGCCTTGCTGTTCACGACCATCTATCTCATCGGTGTCATGCGGAAACCAGCGATGGAATCTGCAGCCATGGCCCAGAACGCAGATATGGTGCCAGCAGCTGAGGGGCAAGAATACACATCAATCGAAAAGTCCGAACGGCCTGAGGCCAATGCCTTGCCCATCGCCGCTGACAGCATTTCTCCAGAAACATTGGAGGACGGGCTTTTTGCGGAATTAGAGCAGGACAACCTTGATCGGGTCGGAAATGAAGGCTTTGGAGAAAACATTGATGAGACATATTTGGAGACTGAATTGGATGACGAAGATCAGAAGCTATTGGCTGAAAATGATCTCGCGGACCGTTCGGATGCCTACACATATTCCACCCAGCCTACCGATGTATCTGCACCTGCTCCGACTGCACCCGTTTCAGGTTCATCCAACGCAAACATTGATCCCATTACCCAAAACGACATTGCGGTGGCCAGCGATGATGCCGGTCCAGTAGATGAGGTGGATCAGCCAGCGGCTTCACCCAAAGCGGTTGAAAGTCTTTCTCAGGACGAATTGGATGAGATGGTTGTGTATGAAGATGAAGAAGTCGCTTTGTCCGAAAGGCCCCGTCGAAAGCAGAATGACAATTCCTATGACTTTGATATGGCGGATGCGCCAGTCCAAAGCCGGGAAGAACGTACCGAAGGGCAACTTGCCCGAGGCAGGATGATGGAGCAGTTGCTCCGGGAAGCAGCCGATTTATACGAACAAAACGCCTATCTCGCTTCGCTCACCAAAGTGGACGAAGTATTGATCACTGAGCCGGAAAACGTCGTAGCCCATCATTTCCGTGGGCGCAACTATCTGGCTTTGTCTGAGAAAAGCAATGCCATCAAATCTTTTGAGATTGTGGCGCGTGCGCCCGCTTCTTCCTTTTATGCAGCCGATCAGTGGCAACTGGCTCAGTTGTATGTAGAGCAGCGCAAAAAGGCCAAAGCGCGTCGTTTACTACGCAAAATCATCGTTGAAAACGGTCCCCATGCGGTTGAAGCCGCTGCGCTGATGGAGACGATCGAATAAGCGCAGTCCTGCACTTTTTTGTACCTTCGCCGCATGGCCGATCCCAATACGTACCGTATTCAGTTGCCCATGTTTGAAGGGCCCTTCGACCTGCTGCTGTTCTTCATCGAGCGGGACGAACTGGATATTCACGACATTCCGATTGCGCAAATCACCCAGGAATTCCTGGATTATATGCAGCAGATGCAGAACATGAACATCGAGCTGGCCGCCGAATTTATCCTGGTGGCAGCTACCTTGATGCGAATCAAAGCAAAAAT
This sequence comes from Bacteroidota bacterium, assembly GCA_039815525.1. Taxonomy (GTDB): domain Bacteria; phylum Bacteroidota; class Bacteroidia; order J057; family J057; genus JBCAWW01. Next base: position 4,436 of record JBCBZF010000524.1, read on the forward strand.
GCTTCTGCCGCGACCCATTCTCAATGAAGAAGGGGAAGAGATTGACCCCCGACAAGAACTGGTCAATCGCCTGCTGGAATACAAACGCTATAAGGATGTGCTGGGGCAGCTGACTGATCTTGAATCGGCACAGGCTGAAAGAGAAAAGCGCGGCTTTGCCAAGAAGGAAGAGAAGATGTTTATGCAGTCACAGTTTCCGGAGGAAGAGCTGGTCGGCATGGATCTGTACACCCTGATGCGGGCCTTTCAGCGGATTTGGGAGCGGCATCACGATAAATTGCAGAAACCCTCCCATGTAATTCGTAAATATCCTTACACCGTTGAACAGGTCAAAAATCGCATCATTGAGCGGACGCTGGTCAAGGAACGCATCGATTTTGTCTCCTTTATCTTAGAGGAAAAAGAGCGCATATTCGCCGTATTTAGCTTTTTGGCCATACTTGAACTGGTTCAGATCCAGAAAATTGCTCTCACCATCGGCGATGGCTTCAACAACTTCTGGATACACAAAAAGCGCAAAGAGGAGGGATAATCTTGCGCCATTCAATAAAATCCATTTACTGTAATATTTGGTAATTAAAATACCCTTTCCTACTTTTGAATTGTAAAGGCATTACGCCAGATACAGAAGCTAGGGGTTAGGGTTGACTCTCCCAATGGGATTGAGTCC
>JBCBZF010001001.1:0-2673 GCA_039815525.1 Bacteroidota bacterium
CTGAACCTAAGCGATTTGGCTTCTGGCTTATACTTCATCGTGGTAAAGGATGGAGAGCAGAAGTTTCAGGGTAAAATTGTCAAGCAGTAGGAAGGGGCGCATTTGCCCAAGCCTACTCAATTTTCCGAAACAACAGCGCTCGTAAATTGCGCCCTGATAAGTCAAAGCCACTGATACCACCATCTGTTTTTAGCTTAAAATCTAATCGTCCAAAATAACCTGAGGGAGAAAAGAAGACATTTTCTGCCAGCGGATTCAGGATGATATCGGCATTGAATGCATGGCTGGCCACCAATTGACCATCCTGGATGCGTAGTTCATATACAGTATTCAACGCCTCGTTTTTATACAGGCCCACATATTGAGAAAGGTCTTCATCATTATTTTCTGGTGTCAACTCGATTTTCGGACAATCATAGGCAAAGTCCGCAATGTGAAAGACCATGCCTTCATCGTCAAAGGAAAACTTACTGTCGGGTAAAGGATAATCAAAATCGCCATCTCCAATCGTTGGCAGATATAATTCCCCCATGCCACCAAGGACATGCAGAAACAAACTGTCATGCTTGGCCAATATCTGATAGTAGACTCCCGGACAAAATTCATAGGTTCCGGTAAACGTTTCTAAATCAGCTTGGGTGTATCTCCGTTTTTGGGGCGGAAGCAGTGGCGTTTGATGATCAGCCAAAAACAAATCCAGAATCTGATAGGCAATGGTGCGCGGGGTAAAATCATTGTTGTTTCCCAGGGTAACCACCGATAGACCATGCGCTGGCACATGTAGAATGTAGGCTCGATAGCCCGCATCGCCTCCACCGTGAAACACCACATCCAGCCCTTTGTAGGTGCTACGCTCAAGTCCAAGCCCATACCCAAGCTCTCGTCCATCATTGAGCAGACTCGGCTGCTGCATCTTCTCAAAAATGGTTTGATCCGTTCCTGTCGCCTGTTGAAAATAAATGGCCCAGCGCGCCAAATCCTGAATGGTGGTACGTAGGCCTGAAGAACCGTTGGCCATGAGATGGAAGGCATGGTTCTGATAGCCCTCCCCCCTTCGCCGGTAGGAATGGGCGCGGTTTGGGATCAGCATAGCAAGATCATGCACGGCAAACGTTCGACTCATACCAATCGGAGCCAATAGCTTTTCCTCCAGTACTTGATGAAAAGCTTTCCCACTGACTCGCTCAATCACTTCAGCCAGCAAGACATAGCCAGTATTGTTGTATTGATACGCTTCTCCGGGAGAAAAATTGATGCTGTTGATTTGGAGGAGCATCTCCACTACTTCGCGATGGCTCATACGATCCGCAATCCCAATGCCTCTCAATTGGGCCAGTTCGAATAGATTGGGCAGGCCGTGGGTATGATTCGCAAGCTGCCGCAGGCTGATTTTGAGAGGGAGATCGCTCAGTTCGGGCACATATTTTCGGACATCATCATCCATCGACAACTGCCCTTCTGATGCTAATTGCAGCGCGAGAAAGGCCGTAAACTGTTTGGATACCGAAGCAATGTGAAAAGCAGTTGAATCTGTGATTGAAATCCCGGCTTCCAGATTGGCCATTCCAATCTGCTTGGTGTAGACATTCTGGCCATGCTGAATCACTGAGATGGCCATTCCCGGCTGAGTCGGGGCGTAATACATCTGCAGCAGGGAGTCTATCTGGTCAAATTGAGCAGGCTTATTTTTTTTCTGTCCAAAAAGTGGTGGAAGGAATGAGAAAATCAATAAAGCGTGGATGATGAACTTGTTCATGTGTAGAAATGCTGGATCAAGCTGTAACAATTCTCTTAGATTGGCGTCTTCGATTCGCATTGGGTATCAAAGAAAACCATCTATCCACCCGAGTCTGCGCTCAATCTCTACATTTACAAGCCTGATATTATATTTCCATCTCCCTTGTACTTGGATTATGTTTTTGGAGAGAGGAGAAAAATAGAGAGCAGGAGAAGAAAAGAAATCAAGAGGGTGTCAGGCCTTCCAGGCATTATAACTGTGCATTCATGGATCTAACTTTTGTGTGTGCTAACAACCTTGAATCAGATGGGGACTGATTTGGAAAAGGAGGAGAAAGCTGCCATGTATTTTTATCGTATGACTTTTGACGAGCAGAGAGGTGAAAAGAGATTGAAGTTGCATTACTTTGAACACGGCTGCCTGTCTTTGCAGGTTGTTCTGGACATTATTAGATCTCACCAAGAGGATGAAGATGACCAAGACGAGAGCCAGCAACAAACCCTCAATCTAAAAATCAGAGGGTCTTTCCCAAAAGATATGGCTATGATCCAGTTTCAAATAGAATTTTTGGACAAAGCTTTTCAACCCGTGGATATTTGGAATGCGTCAGCTAGCTCACAAGTCTGTTCCAACACTCATTCCCTTTCCTTACTGTGACCAATTCCAATGCATCTGCAAACACCGTTTTCATAAATCCGGGCCTTGGTTTTGATTTTCTCCCCATGCAGTCGCTGATGTCGGTTCACTTTCCCTTGCTAAAAACTGAGCAACAGAACTCGCTCAAAGCCATAAGCGATAAAAGCGATGACGCTGTGAATGCTATTTTTGTGACATTATATGGTGGAAGCGACTCTGATAACCTTCTGCAGCCGTATTACGACGATGTCACTGGGGGACTAATCCTCTTAGAAGTAGGATCTTTCTCTCTCTCTCTC
>JBCBZF010000455.1:0-5550 GCA_039815525.1 Bacteroidota bacterium
CATACTGATCCACTCAATTTCTTGAGCTGATTCTTTTGTATCAATTGCACGTTCCGGCGTCATGAAACCCATGCCGACGATACCTATGGCCAGGAGGACAAAAACTGAAGTCCAAATATTTTTTTTCATCACGTTTTGATTGCTTGTGAAGTCTAAGGTACGAAATCTCCAGAGGTTTCGATTGCCAAGTGGCAGACAATTCTATCATTTCACCCTTCGGTACAGCAGAAGCATGGATACCGATATGAGCAAAAATAAACCTCCCATCCACCACCACGAGAAGGGCGAAGCATCCCCAATGTTTCCACCATACATGACAAAACCAGCCCAATACCACGGATGAACCATTTCGGGCTGAGCCCTTTCCAAAAACCTGAGCCGGGCGTTCTGTAAAGCCTTGGGCATTGAGCTACCACTACCCAATTGCTGATAGAATGCTTGCATCAAATCGCGACTGGCCTGCCCATCAGTTACCCAAAGATTCATCAACAGACTGCTGGCCCCGGCGGAACGAAAGGCTCTCCCCAGGCTCATACTGCCTTCCCCCCGCGCCAAACGTCCTTTGCCAGTTTCACAGGCGCTCAGAACAATGGTGCTGTTTTGTAGTGGAAGCCCATAAATTTCGTAGGCAAACAGTTTTTCATCCCCACTGAACCATAAATATGCGTCCCGATCATTGATGGTATCTGCAAACGCATGCAGAGCCAGGTGGAACAATGTGTTCTTCCCAAGGCGCTTCCGGAAAGCATCGGTGTCGGCGTCTGCTCCTGAAATCAATTCCCCCGAAAGGTGTTGTTGCACGGCCTTGCCTTCATCCAGATGGTATTGTAATTGCCAGTCTGGTGGGTATTCAGGCGCAAAAGCCACTGCTGGTTGCCTTTTGGAAAGGCCGTTACCCGTGAGCAGAGCTGCAGACCATGCGTAGCCAAGCTGACAGTCTTTGAAAAGATAGGGGAGATTTCGCCAATGACTGGCAAGGCTGGCTGCGGAAACCGAATTCGGTATGGAAGCTGGCCTTGCCAACAAGCAGGCGAAAGGAAGCTGGTGAAGAGGGCCATCAGGAAGAATGATCAGATTGTCGGGGAGGGCAGCTGGAAAAAAAGGTTGAAGTAATTCTGCATAAAGGCTCTCTCCCAGATCGGAAAACCGACGGAGCCCGGCTTCGCTGACATCGCGTTTGACCAGTTCGATTTGCATCTGCTCTACGGCTTTACCGAGCGCTAACTGTTTCCATTGCACTTCTTGCTGATCCAGCTTGACAACATACAAAGCCTTTTCTCCCCAGAAGTAGTTGATGAGTGTTGCCTGACCAATGTTGTCTTGCATCGCGCCAATGGATGTCAAAGCTGCAAAGCGCCGTGCATAATAGGTGGGAAAGGTTTTTTGAATGAATTGCTTCAGTTGGGTCAGTTGCTGTGTCAGTAAAAAGACCCGCTCCTGTAACCGTCTATCATTTGGCTTCTCCCGTAAAGCTTGCTCTGTTTGGGCCTTTTCCAATTGCATGCTTCGCAGGCTTTGCTGTAAGGAATCCGGCAGAATCAATTGTCGGTTTTCTGCTTCTCTGATGTTTTCCTGTAAAACAATGGCTTTGCTGCGTTCAATCAGTTGAAAGGCTTTTCTGGCACTGGCGTGCTCATCTCTGCCTGCCCATAAAGCCGCCAGGGCACGTTCTGTGCGATGATGACTTTCTGCTTGAAACGACACTTTGGCCACATTCTCGACGAAAGATTCGCGGAGTAAATCAGACACCTGCATTGCACGTTCGGTGTGGCGAAGGACAGCCTCGAAATCCTCTTGCGCATGCGCCAGTAGCGCTTGGCAATCCAGCCACTCCATGATGGTATTTTCCGGGAAAAGCTTTGTACTGTCTGATAAGGTCGCGGTTTGAGGGAAAAGGAGCCTTTGGACGACTCTCAACAAGTGCTGGACAGAATCGATTTGCTGCTGTTCGATACGGAGCGTTGCAAAGGCCAATACATGCTTCGCGTGCTCTCTTCTGGCCAACCCTTCCACCTGCGGAACCAATTGTAAAACCTTCCGATAGGCAGATTCTGCTAATGACAGATCTTTTTGTGCGGCATGAAAATCGGCCAGACTGCGCCAATACCGTAACTGATTGGCTGGCGTCATGTTGTGGGTTTCACCCAGCTCCTCCAATTGTTGATGTGCCGCAGCGTATTTTTCCTGTCCAAAGTAAAAATCGAACAAACCAGCCTGTAATGCCCATTTCTCTTCTCCGGTGGATTTTGCGATGGCTCGTTGATACATCTTTTCTACCCGTTCGTATGGCACTTCATTGCCCGATTCTTGCCAACCAATGCCGAGATCCGCGGTCAGCAGACTGATCAGCCGTTGGTCTTCCAGTTCAATCGCGAGACGTAGCCCTTCTTCCAGGTACTGAATGGCACTGACGTAGTCTCCGAGGCGGGTATAAGCATTGCCGAGTGGTTGCAGGATAAAGCGGGCAACATTGGCCTGATTGGGATATTGGTGTTGTCGGAGGAGATCGAGTGCTCGCTGGTAGAGCGGAATGGCGATCGTAAATCGCTCCATGACGTAGGCATTGAGTCCATTTTTCATGTAGAGCCAACCCGTCAGATAGGCTTCCCGATCCGTTTGCGGAGGGCGCCAGTCCGCCAAGTCCGCCAATGCCTGATCTAATGTTTTTTTTGCCTGAAAATAATTTGCTTCTGAAAAATAATGTCGGTTCAGGGCGATGTATATGCGGGACCAACTACTCATGTCATCGGCCTGCTTTGCCACAGAAAGCGCCTTTTCAGCAATGAGGACAAATTGGCTGGAATCACTGCTGCTCTGGACCAGTTTGACCCAATCCGCTACGCTGAGACTGTCGTCTTGCGCAGATAAGCTACCCATCCCACTGGCAAGGCATATCACCAAAAGAAAAATTCTGTACATCGGTCCTCCTTACGAAACCAAGGTACAGAATCTTTTTTGTTCAGGATATTTGCTGATCAATAGATCATCCCAATTCTTGTTGCCGTCTTCTTCTGAGCACCATCAGCCCTAGCACTGCAATGACAACCAAAATACCGATAATAAGCGGCCAGCGCCTGCCACCTTTGGGTTTTTCTTGAAAGCAACTGCTACACTGCTTGTCACAACCTGCGATAAATTCTGCCGCAAAGATTCCGGTTTGATCCAACCCCGTAAAAGGCGTACTGGTGGCATTGGTCAAGAGCCAGGGGAGATTGTCAAATTGAATATTTGCCTTGACAGACAACGGGACCGAAAGATTGGGATTGGGGATGGTCTTGACTTTGAACGTAACATACCCACTGGTGCTGGCCCCAAGGGGTAAAGGCTGGCCCTGATATAGTTTTTGTTCAGTACCAGCCAGAAAGACGCCTTTCAGATCAAAAATGACCCGATTCTCTTGACAATAAAGCTGATAGCTCATGCCATTGGGGAGCTTTGATGCGGTGGTGTCGGACGGACAAAGTTTGGGCTGTTGCGGTGTGACCGGAGACCAATCGAGGATCTCTACGCTACCTGGATTGAGTTGAGGATCAAGTTGTGTGTCCAATGTGATATGACCTACCTCAGCCTCACCAATATTTTGAAAGTGAATGGTATAGATCAATTCACGACATCCTGGCTCATATGAGAAAGCGGGGTTCATGGAGTAAAAGACATTGCTTTGATCCACCGTAATACCGTTTGGATCATGTCCTTTTCGGATGGTATAAACCCTGCTGACCGGTTCCTCTCCCCAGGTAAGACCCGATTCTTCGCCTTCTCCTTCACCCAGCAGCGGCCGGATGGCAATGGGGAGGATTTCTCTTTCCGCTACGGCATTATCGGCTATGTCAAAGGTGATAAAAACGGTCCGCTTGTGGAAGGCAGGCGTGCCGTTTGGGAAGCGGAAATCAAGCGAGTCCTGGTATTGCGTCAGGCTGGCACCATTGATGGGCACATTGAGTGGGGAATGGGTCTCGCCGAAATGGAGGCTTTCACAACGGATCGATGCCAGCTTATTTGGATTGAAAATGTCTCCGTAATAGAACCGGAAACCCTTCATCGGCCCACTGTATTCAACCGCAATGGTCATGGTCTGACCTGGGACCGGGAAACGATTTTGATCCAATCTGACCAAACTTTGGGTGGTGGTCGTCAACACACCTGGCTGCGTGGAGATGCCGCCAAAGGTAAATTCCATTGGATCATCCGGCGAGTCAAGCGTATCACTGTATTTCCCGGTCAGATACAGCATGGGAACCGGGTTTTGAGCGTTTTGGTATAAACGAAATTGTGGTACCCGCAGGTCACTGTATTGCCCATCCCCCAGATCCCACCAATGTCCCCAGGAGGGCTGGAAAGGAGAGCCCCCCAAAGGGGTAAGCGGAGGATAGCTGGTGTTCAGCTCCACAATATGATTCAATCCGCCGATTGGGGTGGTCAGGACATGCGAAGCAGGAATCCCCCAGGGAGCTGCCACGCTTGGAGCGGGTGCATTGGTTAAGGTCGCTACCCCACAGTTTGGTGGATTGGTGGCGAACAGATTGGAAAAAAGGAAAGAAAAAATGAGCGCGTTGAGAAGTGTTTTTGAATAGAACGTCATGGTGTTTTTTGTACCAATAGTCGCGGGCCTTCTTCCAGACCTTAGCGCAAGTTTTGGAAAAAAATGGAATTTTACTACTTTGACTTAAAATACTGGCACTCAGTACAGTCTTTGTCTCTTTTTCCATCATCGTTGCCGGATAAAACTTAAAATGGCAACGGATAAAAAAATTTTTGTTCCCTCTGAAGTATTCCTCTACGATGCAAACGGCGACTTATCAAAGCGCTGGTTTGTGTGGTTTTATGACCACGATTTGAGGCGAAAGAAGCTGTACAAAGGCATCAATGTTCATGAGACCTTATCCCAGCGATATGAAGCCGCTGACGCGCTTATCGCATCGATCAGGAAAGTTTCAGAGCCAACCTTGGTCCGGCACATCAAAAAATTTCTTGAATACCGTTCGAGAAATGTGCGCCAATCCTCTTTTTTGGTATATCGTGGACAGATCAACCGCTTCCTGGCATTCAACCAGGGAGAGGCTGTTACACAGGAAAAATGCCACCGATTTGTTGAGCATCTGCGGCATGAGGGATTGACCGGAAACACGATCTATCAATACATCAGCTTATTGGAAGGCTGCTGGGCCTGGTTGATGAAAGACAAACTCGTTCACTTCAATCCATGGTCGGAAATTGAGATCAAGCGCACGGAACAAAAGTCTGCTGTTCCATACCAGAAATCACACATTGAACATCTCAAAACCCACATGATCGCCCATCACCCGCAATTATGGCTCGTGGTTCAATTCCTCTTTTACTGCTTCATCCGTCCTGGGGAGCTCTCCAAAATGAAAGTGGGCGACCTGATTTTGGAGAACAAACAAATCAGGGTGCAGTCCGCCTACTCTAAGAACAATAAAACGCAGTCAGTAACGATCCCCGAAGCATTCTGGCCGGTCGTGGAAAAGCTGTATAAAGGCGTCAATCCCAATCATTATGTGATCGGGAAAAGGGTGTACGGGCCTGGGC
>JBCBZF010000842.1:0-3239 GCA_039815525.1 Bacteroidota bacterium
CGTTCATTACGGAAAGCATAAAACCATGAATGTGTGAAAGTCGCATTTGATTGTTTGGGTGTCAGACCCCGTCATGTGAATTGTTCTGGAGGAATATTGACTTTCTTGATGTTTCTCTCCCTCATCGTGAAGGGACAAGAACCTCATCTATACCATTTTACCACCGTCAATGGTTTGTCTGGCAGTACCATTTACAGCATTGCAAAAGATGAGAAAGATTACTTATGGCTGGGCACAGATGGCGGCTTAACCCGTTTTGATGGACAGGCGTTTGTGCCACAGTCTTTTCCGGAATTGAGCGACCAGGAAATCCTGAAAGTATTTCCACTTTCCGGGGGAAAGGTTGGCCTGACCAATCTCAAAGGGGAGGCGGCGATTTTGTCAAAAGACAGTCTTTCCATTATTCATAATCATCTCGTCAACCCAAAAATCCACCGGGCAACCAGTATGGCGGACATGCCAAATGGAGAGGTTTGGATCGGCTATGAATCTTCGATTGGACACGCAGAGTATCTGGGGCTCTTTCGATTGCGTGAGGGACAACTGTCGTCTGTCAGTGATTTTAAAAAATATGCATACAACATCTTTCCCATTCAGTCCTCAGACGCATATTTAGTGGTTACCACTGATGGCTATGCCTACCGATTTCAGGCCGATGGATCCTATCAGGAATTAAGCCATGTTGATGGTCCCCGTATCCGTTGCACTTCGGTTACTCAAATTGGGAACCGTTTTTGGCTCATCAGCCCCAATGCACCCATCATGTATTTGGAAGATCGCCAAATTACACGCATTCGGTTTGAGAGCAATGTCCAATGGGATTTTGTCCTGGACATTGCTCAGGATGATGAAGGGAAGGTTTGGGTGGCAACCAACAAAGGTGTGTTTAACATTGAAGAGTCAGCTGGCAAAAAGAATTATTGGTCCGTCAAGCAGTCTTTGTTGAGTGGAATTCACGTCAATCAACTGTTTACAGATGAGATGGGACATATGTGGATAGGCACAAAGTCAAATGGTCTGTATTGTCTGCCGGCATATCGTTTTTTTTCGTACCCTTTGAAGAATGGGCAGTCGATGTTTCATCTCATGTCAGAGGGAAACAATCGGGTCATTGGGATTCAGCAAGACGGCCAAGTAAATGCTTTCACTGCCACCGAAAAGGAGAAGCTTCTTGCCTTGCCCCTGGGGCAATATAAAGGCGTCTCACAGGATATATCCGGAAACCTGATCATTTATGGGCATCATCTACGGGTTCAGACAGCGGCAGATTGGGGCTCGCTGGTGTGGCGCTCAGGCGCACCAGGACACAGGCATCCTTTGCACAGTGTAAAAGACATGGTCCGTCTGGGGAATTATAGTTTTGTGGCCAGCTCCTGCGGGACCTATCAGGTCAAATGGCCGGAAAAGTCAGTAAAATCCCTCATGCCAGTCAGAACCTATGCCTTTCTGGCGGATAGCTTTCAGAATCGTATTTGGATTGGATGCGACCAGGGACTCATGTACACAGAACCAGAGGGTGTCCCGCAGCGATATGTAGATCAATCCGGACAGCATATTCACTTGATTGGAAGCAGCTTTAGCCAGGGCAAGGATGGAACCGTTTTTATGGGGACCCAAAATCATGGAATTTGGCAAATCCGGAATGACAGTATTTCCTCCCTTCTGACCAGGCCTGTTCTACCACCCAGCAGAGTTATCGACCTTCTTTATACAGATGGGAGCTTGTGGTGCAGCATCGGCAATGAAGTGTGGCAGGTTGATGTGCGTAGCCGACAGGCGGTCAGTGTACCCTATTCAGGTTCACCCGGTTCTTCTTCTGAAGAGCCGCGCCATTTTGCCCTGACGGAAGATTACATTTGGTTGACGACATCAGAGCGTCTGGTATGCATTCCCAGGCAATTCTCGCTTCCACAAACCAGTGACCCGGCCGTCCACCTGGAATCTGTCGAGCGATTTGACCGAAGAGGGAATGCCATTCATGCAGAAGGAGCGACGCCTTTGACAGATCAGATGGTCATTCGTTTTTCAGCGGTATCATATTTTTCACCTCTCAACTATGCCTATCGCTTAAACCGCAGTGAACAATGGCTTCCACTTAAGAAAAATGAAATCCGATTCCAGGGTATGACACCGGGAGAAAGGATATTGGAAATTACCACCATCGGGCCAGGCGGAGAAAATTCTTCCCGTCCTTTGGTGCTGGATATATCCATTCCCTTTCGATGGTGGCAGAAGCCATGGGTGCAAATGGCAGCTGCACTGGCCGCTTTTGCTTTGATCTTATTGGCCGTTTTGGGGAATCATCGCCGCCGCCTGAAGCGAGCTCATGCGGAAATCGCGGCTGAACGCGAAATCTCCCATTGGAGACTGCGCGCGCTCCGTTCCCGGATGAATCCGCACTTCACGTTTAATGCCCTCACGGGCATCCAGCAATTGGTCAAATCATCGCGCAAAGAAGATGCAGCCCACTATCTGGCTGATTTTGCACGGCTGAAACGGATGTTGCTCCAAAATGCCGCCCAGGAGTGGATTGATCTGCAACAAGAAATTGAATTTTTAACCTTGTATGTTCGTCTTGAAAAACTGAGGTTCGCTGCTGGATTTGATGTAGTGTGGGATATCAGTGAGCAGATAGATTTAGGGAAAGCCTATGTGCCAACCATGATCCTGCAACCACTGGTCGAAAATGCCATCATTCATGGTCTGATGCACCAACAAGGTCAGAAGAAACTTCAGATCAGATTTGAGATTGAAGATGAGATGCTGATTTGTTGGGTAATGGACAATGGTGTAGGCAGAAATCGGGATCAGACCTTTATGAACAATGGCCATCAGAGTATCGGGCTGGAATCCATTTTTGATCGCCTGTACTGGCTGAGCAATGGCCACCACCGAAAAGCCCAGATGGCAATCGAAGATCTGACCAGTCAAGGTGTAGCCGGGACCCGCGTGAGGGTCCAAATTCCCATTGAATTATGGAAAACAACACAATCATCAATGGTCTGATCATCGACGATGAGCCACATTGTCAGGACCACCTCAAAACCCTGATCCAGGAAAATTGCCCGGAGATTCAGGTGATCGGTGTTCTCAGTTCGGTGCGGGAGGCTGAATCCTTTATCCGAAAAAGGTTGCCTGACCTGATTTTCCTGGATGTCATGATGCCGGGCAGAAATGGCTTTTCCCTAATTGATTCCATTGGGCGGACCAATTGCCCCATCATTTTTACCACTGCTCAC
>JBCBZF010000502.1:0-5209 GCA_039815525.1 Bacteroidota bacterium
CGCCATGGCGCGGGACGATGACACCCGTTTGCGCAGCATGTCCTTGCTGGCCGCACAGGTGGATTTTTCCGAGCCGGGCGAGCTGTCGCTGTTCATCAACGAAAACCAGGTGGCAGATATTTTCGGCTTCTGGCAGGAGAACTTTGAGAGCCTGAAAATCATCGTTTGTCATGCGAAGCGGTCGGCCCGGTTGCAGACCTTTATAGGCTTTGGTGGTGGAGCGGGCCCAAACGAAAAAGCTATTGGTGGCTCCATCTCCAAAATCCTTTGCTACCCCTGCTTCCAGGCCATTGGCAGCGCCCATGAGCAACACCAGCATAAAGATTCCCCAAAACACGCCGACGGCGGTCAGAATGGTACGCAATGGGTTGCGGCCCAATGCGTGAAATATCTCCTGCCATTTATCCAGATCAAACATATAATCAGCTCTCTTATTCGTGTCTCAAGGCTTCAATGGGTTGAATACGGGCCGCTCGCAGAGCAGGGGCCAGGGCTGCAAATGCACCCGCTACCACCAACATCAGAGTGGCTTGAATCGCGGTCATGATATCTACCTCAGGCCGGTGGAAAATATCGATGTCTTCAAGCTTGAAGCCTTCCAGGGCACCAAAAGCCTGGGCAATGTCCAGCCAGAGTCCACTGTTGAAGAGTTCCAGCAGGCCGACCCCAATCATTAGCCCGATATAGCCTGACAGAGCCGTAATGAAAATAGACTCCTGCAGGATCAGGCTAATCACCGAACGCGGCGTCGCGCCAATGGCTTTGCGGATCCCGATTTCCTTGGTCCGTTCTTTCACCACGATGATCATGATGTTGCTGACCCCAATGATGCCTGCAAGCAGGGTTCCGAAAGCGATGACCCAAACGAAGATCCGAATGCCATCAAGCAGATCCACAAACTCCTGGAAACGCTCTGTTACATTGAACACCCGCACTGCTTTGGGATCTTCCATTGAAAAGCTGTGTCGTTCAGACATCAGTTGATGGACCGCATCTGCGATTTCGATGCTTTCTTCCAGATTAGATTCTCCAATGGTAAACATCAGACGATCAATCTGATTTTTTCCATTGAAGGTTCGCTGGGCGGTGGAAATGGGCAGATAAATGACTTCTTCTTCCCCACTGCTGCCAGCATCTTTGAAAATGCCGACGACTTTAAAGGAAATCCCATTGACTTCAATGGATTTACCAATGGCTGATCGGCGACCAAACAAGCCGTCTTTGGCTTTTAGTCCCAACACTGCCACTTTCCGAAAGTCCCGAATGTCTTTTTCATTGATGTAGCGTCCCTCACGTATCTCCGTATTTTCAAGATATTTATGTCCAGGGTGGACACAGCGGACATTATAATTCCCAAATTCATCACCATAGTTGACAACGACACTCCCCGGGATGTAGAAACGGGAGGTGATGTGCTCTACCCCATCGATTTTCCGCATAACCGCATCAAAATCTTCATTGGTAAAACGAATTCTCCGGCCGGGCTTCAGGCCTTTATGGGCGATGCTGGTGGTTCCCTGGTTGACCCAGATGCTGTTGATCGCATCATCGGAAAACTCACGGCGAATCCCATTCATAAGCCCCTGCGTGGACCCAAGCAGCAAAATCAGCATAAAAATGCCCCAGCCTACACTGAATCCGGTCAGAACCGTCCGCAATTTGTTCTTGCGAATGGTTTCAAATATTTCCTGCCATTTATCGAGATCAAACATGATGTGTCGTGGCTAGTTGATCCCCATTTTGCGGCCTTGCTTACGCTGTCCGCGGTCTTCAATGATCCCATCTCGCAAACGGATGATCCGGTCAGTCATCTCCGCAATCTCCTGTTCGTGGGTCACGATGATCATGGTGATACCGGAGCCGTTGATTTCCGTCAGTAGATTCATGACTTCGACGGAAGTTTTCGAATCCAGGGCACCAGTCGGTTCATCAGCCAGGATAATACTGGGTTCAGAGATCAGCGCCCGTGCAATCGCAACCCGTTGCTTTTGTCCCCCAGACAATTCATTGGGCATATGATCCGCCCATGGCAGGAGACCCACTTTATCCAGATATTCTTCCGCCATCTGATTGCGGCGGCGGCGGTTCACATTCTGATAATAGAGCGGCAAGGCAACATTTTCACGGGCATTCTTAAAGGAAATGAGATTGAATGACTGAAAAATGAAGCCAATAAACTGGTTCCGATAAATGGCAGCTTTGGTTTGAGAAAGATGTTTGATCCGTGTCCCATCCAGCTCATAGTCTCCCTCATCGTAGTGATCGAGGATGCCGAGTATGTTGAGAAGCGTAGACTTACCAGAACCGGAGGATCCCATGATGGAGACCATTTCCCCTTCCTTAATGTCGAGGTCTATTCCTTTCAACACATGAAGAGAGTTTTGCCCGATTGGATAGGACTTGTGAATGTTTCGCAGTTTCAGCATGCGGGATGGAGTGGTAGGTGCGTCAAGTTTCAAACACTTTTTACGTATCAGAGACTCGGGAGATCGGCCCAAAGTTGCTCTTTCGTCGAAAAATCCAGAAGATTGGTCGAAAATAACCGCATCGTATTACAGCTCAGCAAGAAAATAGTACCTCAAATTTGATGTAAGCTTTTCTCATAAAAAAGCGCACCTGGACAACAGTATTACCGAATCATCACATCTCCTTCACGTATAATTTACATAGCGGTACTTTCTTTGAAGCGTGAAAAGAACGACACCGTCTTTTTCGACCAATTTGCTTGTGTCAATGTCTGGGAAAATACTGATCATAGATGACGAGACTGATTTGCGAGACCTCCTGGCTTACAATCTGGAGAAGAATGGATTTGAGGTAAGCGAGGGCAGTAACGGCCTGGAAGCACTTGAACTAACCCCCAAGGTCAAACCAGATCTCATTCTGATGGATATCATGATGCCCCTCATGGATGGGATACAGGCTTGCTCAGCCATTCGCAAACAATTGCAGCATCAACCCCTGATCATGTTTTTAACCGCTCGCTCCGAAAAGTTTGCCCAACAAGCGGTGATCGATGCAGGTGCAAATGCCTATCTACTCAAGCCACTCCGCACCCAGACATTGATTGACGCCATCCAATCCATGCTGTTGGGACATGGAAGTGCATGAACGGAACCCTCATGTATTCTTTTTACAAATCAAGGCAAACCGGGGTCGCAAGTTCAAACTCGGATTGACGACTTAATTTTCCGGTACGCATGTCAATCTGAAAGGTGATGATGTTGCCGGAGTCCTGGTTTGCAGCAAATAAAAAACGTCCGTCCTGACTGATGTTGAAGGCTCTGGGTGCTTTTCCTAGCGTCGCTTCGAATCCCACCAGCGTCAATTCACCGGTCTCCTCATCAATGGAAAAAATGACAATGCTGTCATGACCGCGGTTTGAACCGTACAAAAACTTACCGCTGGGATGTACCCGCAATGCCGCACATGACTTCACCTGATCATAGCCTTCTGGCAAGCTTGACTTCGTCTGTTGAAATTGAAGGGCGCCGGTTGTTTGGTCATAATGATACAAATTGACGCTTGCATCCAACTCATTGATCAGGTAGGCAAATGTACCATTGGGATGGAAGCGCATGTGGCGCGGGCCAGCCGCAATTTGCACCTCCGTAAAAGGAACTTCAGCGGGCTTGAGCTTGCCATTTTCATGGTCAATGACAAAACACCAGACTTTATTGGCCCCCAAATCAGGCACATAGAGAAATTTGTTGTCGGGGGAAATGCTCGCCATATGCGTATGTGAGGCTTCCTGTCGGGGATGCGCCAAAGGCGCGCTGTCAAATGCCACCTCATCAGAGGGTGTCAATTCTCCCGTTTCACTGGTCTGGTACATCTTCACAATTCCGCCCACATAATTTGCCACAAATACATAGCGACCACTTTGATCCACACTGATGTGACAGGGTGCCTGTCCGACCGTTTCGATTTTGCTGACAGGCTTTAGACTTTGATCTTCTGAAATGGCAAAAGAATGCAAAAAACCAGTCGGTTCATCCGCATGAGCCAGTTCGCTGACCGCATACAACACCTTGCCATTGGGATGCCGCACCACCCAGGATGGGTTGATCAGCTTTGCAGCAGTTGAAGCATTGCTGAACGCACCCGTTTGCGGATCAAGCCAGGCCAGTTGAATCCCATCAGACTGTCCATTGACAAAACCTTCGTCTCTGGTGTAGGTACCGATGAAAACGGCCTGGGGAGAAGCAGATGATTCATCCATATCTGACTGAGGAACTTCGGTTTGACTGTTAGCAGAAGGACTGCATGCCTGTAACAGCAGCAAGATCAGTAGCAGGGGACTCATTGATCGGAACATGTTCGAATGGGCTTGACTCAGTGATTGGCCGGAATGAACAAGCAGTCTTTTTCAGAAAATTGACCAGCCATCAATTCATATCCGACCAAAGAAAGGTAGGCATACTTCCGGGCTTTATGCAAAAACGAGGATGAAATGCAGTGATGATGTCAGAATCAGCTATCAGCGTATCAAGTGGCATATAATGATTGCGGTATCCATCTAGGCTTCAGGCCAGGCCAGCGGCCCAATCTGCCATTTTCTGGGCCATCAAACGCGGTGCAGCCGGCCTGAGAAAACGGATGGTATCAGACAGCCGTTTTTTCATTTCAGTCAAGGTCTCTTCCTCCATTTCACTGGCCAGAATCAACATTGGCTTTTGGTAAGTGGCAGCAATTCTGACAAAGTCGGGTTCCGCTTCACAAACAATTCCCTGACAAGCGGCCATACTTTTCTCCAGCGAACGATACTGCCAGGGCCTTACCCATACATTTTGATCACAAAAGCTGCTTCTGACATTGGGGGTAAACACCTCCCAGTTCAGTTGTGATACCTCCATCAATGGCAACCAGATGGTCTCGTCATTGGCCAGTGGCAAACACAAACTCACGTAAGCTTCCTGTGATTGTGGTCGGTGGGGGGAAGAAGCGTTTGCAGGGGACATGAGCACAAGATTTACGATTTGAAGTAGACAGACGAAATTTTACAGAGGTGTTATCAAAAGATCGGAGATCATTAAGGTTTGGGATCAAGGCGCTGATGCTGCAAAGGTGGGACCGGAGGGAATGTGAATGGGACAAAATCAGGTCTGGGTATCGGACATTACTTATATAAAGACCGGTGAGGGATGGATGTACCTGACCGTTATCATAGATCTGTTTCACCGCAAAGTCGTCGGATGGTCAATGAGCC
>JBCBZF010000461.1:0-5503 GCA_039815525.1 Bacteroidota bacterium
ATGCAATCACGGGGGATTGGGTACAGGCTGGTTGGTATCTCGATCTTGTGGCTCTCTGTATCTGTTTACTTGGATTTCACCTGCTCTTTTGGCAACAAACGGGCCGCCATGACCACATTGGGTATCGTTGGTTTCTTGTATTTGTAGCCTTCTCTCCCGCACCGATCCATTATTTACCTTCTACCGATTTATTGGCACTGAGCCTATTTCTTTTGTCGGTTTGGGGCATTTTGAGTAGAAAACTCTGGCTGAGCTTTCCGCTGTTGACGATGTGTGCTTTTCTGCGTTATGCCTATGTTCCATTTTTTACCTTGCCTGTATTGTTTCAGCTTTGGCAGAGTAGGGGAGAAGGCAAAAAGTTGATCACTGAAACAACAGTTTACAGTGCTTTCAGTGGCCTGATTGCCGGACTGTTTGTCTTGAATACCCGTAATTTTGGAGACGAAAGTTTTCTACAAAGTCCGTCCGGATGGTACCCAGCAAATCTACTGCATCTGGATCCTTTTCCTGTCAAGTCATTGGTATATTATGGTCTGCCACACGAGAGACAGCTTCAATCCGTGTTGCCTTTTACCCAATGGTTGATTCCATTGATCGCCTGGCTTGGAAGCATCTTCCTGGTCGTTTGGCTGATGCGCTCTCACGGCCCCAAATTCAATGCTTTCCAACGAATGTGGATACTGGTCAGTGGGACCATCCTCGCAATGCTTGCCTTCTTGTCGGTATCATGGCCGCCGGAGGATTGGAATGAAATTGGGTTCTGGACGTTTTTGATGGAAACGCGCTACTACATTGGAAGCATGGGAATCATGCTGGTCATCCTATTTAGTCAGAGCTTTTTGTCTCAGAAAAAATGGATTAAGTTAAGCGGGAAAATCATGATATGGGGCAGCATCCTCATCGCTTTTACCTATCCCGCCTACATTCGTTTCCAGGTATTTCAAGGCAATGAGCATTTGACCTTTTCCGCCTCCCCGGTTCATGTCCTGGAAGATATCGTGTGTGAGAAAGTGCAAAAAGACGAAAATGTACTGGTCGCAAGCTGGCAGTACAGTCGATTGCATGAAGTATACGGCAGTCGTTCGATTGATTATGATTGGTTGATGCGCCAGAATGAACTACATGCCAGTGATTCTGTCTGTTTGTTGGTACTGGCGCCTCGGAAAAGAGATCGCGAATTGGAAGAGTCGATTCGGTTAGATGTATGGGGAGGCAAAAAGATCCAGGAGACGAAAGCGGGGGATCTGTTTGAGATTCAGTTGCCGTTGAGAGAAAACTGATCAGTTAATCCTGGCGTCCCGAACCCCTCTTATTTCCTTTCGGTGAAAAACTTCATCGATTTGATCAAAGACAGGATCAATCCGCCACCGGAGGGAAGCCTTTGTCCCCGCTTGCCCGAAGGTCTTGAGCACACGTTTGAAGAAGGCATCATCCCAAAACAGATGACGACTGTCCCTGCTTGCATCCGTGAATGCAAAATACGTGCTTCTCCTTACCGAATCAGTAAGGCAGGGGAGATCGAAGCTGTACAATTCTTCGCCGCTTCCAATACTTGTAGAGACGAAGGTGTATAGCTCCGACTTTTCTGCGTGAATCTAATCGGTTTGAGTCTCTAAATGATGCTTGGGAAAATGAAATTGGATGGTATCGCCAGCCACCTTAGCCAAACATCTTTTTGACCCGGTGAATACCATCTACCAGGCGATCGATTTCCTCTCTGGTATTGTAGAATGCAAAAGAAGCGCGCATGGTTCCCGGAATCTCAAAGCGCTGCATGACCGGTTGGGTACAGTGGTGGCCCGTTCGGATGGCAATGCCCAATTGATCAAGGATGGTTCCTGCATCATAAGGGTGAAGATCGCCCACGAGGAAAGAAATTACACTGGCCTTTTTATCGGCGGTTCCGACGATTCGCATGTCCTCAATTTCCATAAGCTTCTCGGTGCCATATTGCAAGAGGTCATCTTCCTGCTGCTTGATCCAGTCAAAGCCAATCTTCTCCATGTAACGAATCCCTTCTCCCAAACCGATCATACCGGCAATATTGGGTGTGCCAGCTTCAAATTTGTGCGGCAGTCCATTGAAGGTGGTCTTTTCGAAAGTAACGGTTTTGATCATGTCGCCACCTCCCATGTATGGCGGCATTTCTTCCAGCCATTTCTCCTTCCCGTACAAAATGCCGGTACCCGTTGGGGCAAACATTTTATGGCCGGAAAAGACCATGAAATCACAATCTAATTCCTGGACATCGATCTCCGCATGAGGGACAACCTGTGCTGCATCCAGCAGAACCGGAATATCTATTTCATGCGCCTGGCGAATGATCTCGCGGACTGGATTAATGGTCCCCAGGGAATTGGAGATATAAACGACAGAGACCAATCTGGTCCGTTCGTTAAGCAAGCCCGCAAAGGCTTCCATGTCAAGTTCTCCGGCATCAGTGATCGGAATCACCCGTAACTTTGCACCCACCTGTTCACAGAGAAGCTGCCAGGGCACGATATTGGAGTGATGCTCCATACCGGAAATGATGATTTCATCCCCAGCTTTGATGTATTTATAGCCAAAGCTGTGTGCGATCAGGTTTAGGCCTTCGGTGGTGCCTTTGGTGTAGATCACTTCATGAGAGTGTGCCGCATTGATGAGTTTTTGAACCTGAAAACGGACCTGCTCAAATTCATCGGTGGCTTTTTGACTCAAATAGTGAACGCCACGATGGACATTGGAATTTTCCTTCCGATAATATGCTTCTAAGCGTTCGATGACGGAAGAAGGCTTCTGGGAAGTAGCGGCATTATCGAAGTATACCAGCGGACGGCCGTGCACTTCCTGGTCAAGACTGGGAAAGTCCTGCCGGATGGTGGCCACATCCCATTGGGTCTGTGCCTGACTCATGGCTTTTTGAAATTAGTTGGCCGAAAAACGGTTTTCAATCAAATTGGAAATAAAGTCTTTGACCGGTTCTAAGCTGATGTCGTCTGCGACTTCCATCGCAAAGGCATATACCAGCATGATCCGGGCGGCTTCTTCCTTGATGCCGCGGGCCATCAGATAAAACATTGCAGATTCATCCAGACGGCCGGTGGTGGCACCGTGGCTGCATTTTACATCATCCGCATAAATTTCAAGCTGCGGCTTGGTGTAAATATTGGCATCATTGCTCAGGACAATGTTGCGGTTTGACTGAAAGGCATTGGTCTTTTGGGCATCTTCATACACATGAATTCGTCCGTTGAAGACAGCGGTTGATTGATCCGTTACAATGCCTTTGTACAATTCATTGGAATAGCAATGCGGCTTGGCGTGCTCCACCTGGGTGAAGTTATCGACATGCTGCTGCCCATCCAGCAAATACAAGCCTTTTAACTCAGATGTGATATTTTCTCCTCCCAGATGAATGCGCAGATGATTACGAATCAATTCACCGTGCATGGTGATGGTATGAATCGAAAATCTGCTGTCACCTGCCTGGAAAACTTCGGTCCGGTCAACCTGAGAAGCCTGATCTGATTCGAGTTGCAGCTTGATATATTCGAGTCCGGCGTTTTGCTCTACGAAAATCTCTGTAACCAGATTACGCAGGCTATTTCCACCAGAAAGACTGTGAAAGCTTTCGACTACCTTGACCTCTGCTCCCTGTTCTGCGACAAACAGATTACGGTGTTGCATGGCCAGCCGATCTTCTGCCGGATGGCTGAGGTGCAAGATATGAACCGGACGTTCAGTCGCCTGATTGCGGCCGGCTTTGATCAGAACGCCTTCCTGAACGAAGGCAGTGTTCAATGCATTGAAAATATCTGCGTCAGCGGCGGCAATTTGTCCCATACGCTGATTGATCTCTTCTTTCTGTCCTTCACTCAGGGTGTGAAGATTGGTGATTTCCAAGCCATTTTGATCCGCAAGTTGAGACAAACTCTCGTCGAAGATGCCATTGACAAAGACCAGGACATCTGCTTCGAGTCCGGGGATCAAATAAGGGGAAATATCCGTAACAGACTGGCCCACTCCCAAACGGTATGAGGTTTGGGTGATGCGTTTTAAGTTGGTGTATTTCCAGGCTTCAACCTTTCTGGTAGGAATGTCCAGTTCGCCCAGCGCATTGAGCGCCTTTTGGCGCGCTTCAGGTGCGAGACTGCTTTCACCATTCTGAACCAGTGGCTTGAACTGCGCTACAAATGCAGCCGCTGCATCGTCTTGTACGTTGGTACTCATGATCCTGAGATTAAGCAGTTACACCTTCTTTCAACCAATCGTATCCTTTCTCTTCCAGCTCCAGCGCCAGTTCTTTGGTACCAGATTTGATGATACGGCCCTGGTACAATACGTGAACATAGTCTGGAACGATATAATCAAGCAGACGCTGGTAGTGAGTGATGACCAGGAAGGAGCGATTCCCATCGCGCAATTTGTTGACGGCTTCAGATACAATGCGAAGCGCATCAATGTCCAATCCTGAATCAGTCTCGTCCAAAATTGCCAGCGTTGGTTCCAACATGGCCATTTGGAAGATTTCGTTGCGCTTTTTTTCGCCTCCGGAAAAGCCTTCATTGACCGCTCGTTTGGTGAGACTGGCGTCCAATTCAACGATTTTACGCTTCTCATTCATCAATTTCAGGAAAGCACCAGCACTGAGAGCTTCTTCACCACGATATTCACGGATGGCGTTGACGGATGTACGCAGGAAATTGGTCATGCTGACTCCGGGTATCTCAACCGGATACTGGAATGCAAGAAACAATCCTTCTCCAGCCCTTTCATCAGGATCCATGTCCAATAGATCTTTGCCATTGAACAAGACGTCGCCACCAGTAACCTCATAGTCTTCCTTGCCGGAAAGGACCGAAGCCAATGTACTTTTGCCAGAACCGTTTGGACCCATGATGGCGTGAACTTCGCCTGGCTTGATTTCCAGATTCAGGCCTTTTAGGATTTCTTTTTCCTCAATGGAGGCCTGAAGATTATTGATGCTAAGCATTGTATGTTATTCCGATTAATGCGTGTTGAAAATGGTTTATCCTACACTGCCTTCCAGACTGATAGACAGCAGTTTTTGTGCCTCAACGGCAAACTCCATAGGAAGTTGGTTCAGCACTTCTTTGGCGTAGCCGTTGACGATCAGGCCGATGGCTGTTTCTTCATCAATGCCGCGCTGATTACAATAAAAAATCTGGTCTTCCCCGATTTTGGAAGTCGTGGCTTCATGCTCCACTTGACCGGTCGTATTGCCGACTTCGATATATGGGAAAGTATGTGCACCGCAACGATCCCCGATCAGGAGAGAATCACATTGCGAAAAGTTTCGTGCATTTTCAGCCCCTTTCATGATCTTCACCAGACCACGGTAGCTGTTGTTGCTTTTTCCGGCTGAAATACCTTTTGAAATGATGATCGAACGGGTGTTTTTGCCCTGATGAATCATTTTTGTACCGGTATCTGCCTGCTGCATGCCATTGGTTACAGCAACCGAGTAGAACTCACCCTCTGAGTAATCACCCTTTAGAAT
>JBCBZF010000092.1:0-10691 GCA_039815525.1 Bacteroidota bacterium
CGCCCGATGGTACGTGGTGAAATGGCTTCGGTGTTCGCCAGTGTCTGTTCCAGTCGCTTGACCTTGTCCTCATACACTGCTGCCAAAGTTGGTCCGCTCTTAATGCCTTTGCCTTGATAGGCCGCTAACACTTTCTGCACCGTAACCACTTCACCCTGATTCAGCAGATTGGTTTCAATCCGTCGAATCGCCCCAATGGTACTTTGAATATGTTGATTTAGCTGATGATCAGCGGGCTTTTTACCCCGACTGCGATAGCCGTATTTGTCCCACTTATGCGGATCAATACTGTAGCCGATAGAAGCCTCCCGCCGCTTGTCTCCGGTTAAACGTAGATAGATGGGCGCTTCACCGTTTTTCTTGGCTTTCTGCGGCCGGATATAGAAGTGGATTTTGAGGGCCATAGGGTTGCATATCAGGTGATTACTACCGAGACCCATTTTTTGAGACTGGTCTCTTTTAGGTCTCGGCTGTTTCCTTAAATTACGGAAAAACCGGATCGCAGACAAAAGGAAAACGCCGAATACAAGCTGTATTCGGCGATCTCGTACGCAATGAATGTGCTTTGCAGAGAGTGGGGGATTCGAACCCCCGATACCCTTTTGAGGTATACACGCTTTCCAGGCGAGCCCGTTCGACCGCTCCGGCAACTCTCTGGGTCTCATACCCAAACCGAAATTTGGGACCACAAATGTACGGATTCTATCCTAAATGTCAATCGTTTGTATCGGAATTTCGTCAATCGACGATTAATGGCTCAAACAGTCGCAATTCCTCGGTACTGAGGATGACATAGTACTTACCAATCGGCAAATTGCTGCGGAAGTTGATGAGGTTTTGCTGCCCGGCTTCGATCTCGCCATAGTACAGGGTACTGATCTCCCGAAACTCTTCATCCATGATATGAAGCCGGACTTTTTGGGTTTCATTGGCGGAAAAACGTACGCTGAGTCCATTGCTCAAATTGGCTTCATCCTGGCTAACTTCCAGGCTGTAGCCATCTGGATTTTCATCGGTACGTACCCGTGCATGGGTGGATCGGATGATGTTGCCAAATTTGTCGGTGTGGCGCACCCGGTAATAATACACCCGATTTTTCTCGATACCCTGGTCAAAACAACTGTAAGTTTGTTGCTGTTTGCTTTGCTGACCAGCTTTGATGGATTGCAATTCTGTGAAAATGGTCCCATCCGTACTTCGCTCTACCGTATGGAAATAGCAATCTCTTTCGAAGGCAGTCCGCCAGTTTACCTTCACCCCACCATCAATGTATTTCGCCTGAATGGACCGGTATTGGGTAGCCGGAAAGAGATTGTTGCGGAGCGAATTGATTTCCCAATTGCCTTCAATTCGGACAAAAGACATCAGGGGATCTGGCTCCATCGACAGAAAAGACCAACGTGGATCTTTTTCCTGTGGGACGATCAGATTACGGGAGCTGCCGTTTTGGTCCGTAAAGATGATCTGTGTCGGCAAAAATTCTACATCCTGGGTGGGATTGAAGAAAAAAGCATCAATCAAATCCAACTTTGGACTGAAAAAGGCACAAAAATCCCCTTTCTCTGGCCCTGATTGGTCCCTCGGGATATAGGTTTTCATTTGTTGGTAGGAAATATCGATCTCCCCATTTGCACCATTGATCCCAAGTTTGAGGCTTCGCAGGGGGGCAAGACGCGTACCCTGTGGCAATTCAATGAGGTACTTTCTGGTTACCAGGACGTATCCGGAAAGATCTACCGACCGGGTGGTGGAAGCATTGAATACGTCGATTCGATGGGTATTTGAGACGATCAGGCTTGAATTTCCTGGCACATAACGTGATATCTGTACAGACTGAGCCTGCACACCACAGAGCGTGAGGAATCCAATCCCGAAGAGGATGAACCTGGAGAGCATGTTGAGAATTTCTATCGCAAGATCAAGTAGGCGACTCGGCTAAAACTGTAAACCTAAATCGCTTCCACAATATACTTGTGTCTTTTGCCCTTTTGCAAGAACAAAAAGTCACCCAGGAATGTATCGTTGCCTTTGATAATATAATCTGACTGATCAATTTTTTCAAGATTGACCTTCACTGACTTATCTTTTTCGATGGCCCGACGGGCTTCGCCCTTGGATTGGGTAATGCCGCATTCGACGAATAAATCCAGAATACCGATCCCATTTTCCAGTGCCGCTCTGGAAATGGTCTTCCTTTCGGAAGAATTAGCCGCTTCTTCCCACTGCTTCCGGCTGAGGCGATTCAGATCATCTTTTGCTTTAAATCGGCCAAAGAAAAAATCGGTCAACATCTGTGCCTCTGCCAGTCCTTCTGCACCATGCACGCGCTCGGTGATCTCTTCGGCCAGATTGCGCTGCATATTTCTTCGCCCGGGATCTTCGGCATGCTGGCTGATGATGTCTTCCAGCTCGGCAATCGATTTAAGAGAGAAAATTTTCAAACACTTTTCCCCATCGTCATCACTCAAATTCAACCAATACTGGAAAAACTGGTACGGACTGGTCCGGGCCGGATCCAACCATACATTTTCGCCTCCAGCTGTTTTTCCCAGCTTGGCACCACTGGAGCTGGTGAGCAAGGGACAAACCGCCGCGTAGGCTTTGGCTTCACTGCCCAACATCCGCCGGATCAGTTCTGTACCGGTAGTGATATTGCCCCATTGATCAGAACCGCCGACCTGCAAGCGCACATTATGGTGCTTATAGAGGTGAAAAAAGTCATATCCTTGAAGCAACTGGTAAGCAAACTCTGTGTAGGAAAGCCCCGAATCACTGGCCAGTCGTTTTTTGACGGACTCCTTGCTCAGCATATAGCTGATGGTGATGTGTTTGCCGACATCACGCAGGAAGTCGATGAAGCCAAAATTCTCAAACCAGTCGTAGTTGTTGACCATCTGGGCGCCATTTTCGGGTGCGTCAAAGTCCAGAAAGTGGGCCAATTGTTTGCGGACACAGGCAGCATTGTGATTGACTTGTTCTTCAGACAGAAGTTGTCGTTCCTTGTCTTTGCCGGAAGGATCTCCAACGCGACCAGTCGCGCCACCTACCAGTGCCACCGGACGGTGACCATAACGCTGTAAATGCACCAACATCATGACTGGAACCAAATTGCCGATGTGGATAGAATCCGCAGTAGGATCGACGCCCAGATAACCAGCCGTTTGATTTTCCTCTAAAAATGCTTCGATTCCGGGGATGGTATCGTGAATCAGGCCTCTCCAGCGTAACTCTTCAATTAAGGTCATGACGTGGTTCAAATACAATTAAGGTGAAATGCCAATCAGTGGCACCGCGCAAATTTACACTGCAAAGCTTTTTCGGCCAACTTCTTTCCTCACAGACACTACATCGGATCAAAAAATGGAAAAGTGCAACATTTCATCCCTGCGTAGAATAAGAACAAAAGTATGGTCCAATGCTTTCATTCTGAATACTTTCTCGCCCGAACTGCCGTTAGGTATACAGAGGAGGCGATTTATTTTGTCTCCAAATTTATCTAACTTAGATGAGTCCCCCTGAGAGGGAAATTTGATTTAAGATTCGACAGGAACAGACAATTTGTTTCACTACCTATGAACAAGCCCTACCAACCTAAACACCCTCTGTTACGGTCAGTTCTGCTGCTCGGAATGCTTCTGCCTGCGCTTCTGCTGGCCCAGGGCCCAGGTAAGCGGTCCTATCTGGCAGCTGAGAGTCTCCGTAAACAAAATAACTGCCGGGATGCGATCCGCCAGTATGATGAGGCCATCAAGCTTGAACCTTCAAACTACAAATACTATTTCCAGCGCGGAAAGTGTGAGTACAAAATGAAGAACTTCGATGGCGCCAAAGAATCCTTCAAGTATACGGTGGAGTTCAAGCGAAACTTTACGCCTGCCTACTCACTCCTGGCGAAAATCTACAAGAACGAAAAAGACTACGCCAATGCCATCTACTACTATGAAGAGGCGGCCCGCTACGAGAGCAATACCAACCGGAAGGTGCAGTACAAGCTTCTCCTCGTAAATTTGTTGATGAAGGAAGATCGTGTACGAGACGCCCGCCGTCATATTTCTGAGGCGAAATCGCTTGATCCCTCTCATCCCAACATTTTGTATTACAATGCTGAAATCAGTGCCAGCGACAAAAACTGGGATGCTGCACGGAAAGACTACGAGACCGCTCTCAATTCAGAGCGATTGGCGAGTGCTTCACCCGCAGAAAAAGCCAAGTACTATTATGGTTTGGGATTGGCATTGTCCAATCTGGGCGATGCCGCGGGCGCGAAAAAAGCCTGGAGCAAAGCCAATTTTGGCCGCTACAAACAGCTGATCGCGCAGCAAATGCGGGAAAACAACCACGTTTTCTACTACAAAATCGCCGTCAGCTATTATCTCAATGGAGAGTATGATGAAGCAGAGCGTTTCATCCAGAAAGCGCTCGAGCTACAAAGCAACTTCTCTTCCGCCTTTATCCTGAAGGGAAAAATCTCTTATAAAAAAGGCAATACGCTGCAAGCGATCAATCACTACCAGCGCGCCATTTCAATGGAGCGTTCGCCTGAGAAGAAGGCAAAAATGTATCGTTTGATTGCTTCATTGCAGCTCAAGAACAATGACAGCAGCAGTGCGCTCAACAGCATCACAAAGGCCATGGAGGCTTCGAATGGCAAAAGTGCTTCTCTTTTGTACATGAAGGCCAAAGCGGAGTATTCAGTAGGCCGGTACAATGATGCGGTTTCTACGCTGGAAAATCTCCTGCAAGCCGGGGTGGACACCAAATCAAAAGCGAAGTACAGCTTCATGCTGGGCATGGCCGCAAAGAAATCTCGCGACACAGAAAAAGCGCGTACAGCATTCAAGAATGCTCTCTACGGCCCCTACAAGCCTGCTGCAAAAGTTGAACTGGATAAACTGACTGGTAAAAGCTGATCAGGCTTATTCGGCTGAATACATAACCTCCGTCTCACCTTGAATGGTGAGGCGGTTTCTTTTTGCGGCTTCTACTCTACCAACAATTTGTGCCCCAATCCCAAATGGCTCCGCCATCTTGATGATTTCCTGGGCAGTGGCTTCATCAGTGTAAATTTCCAGTCGGTGTCCCATGTTGAAGACCTGATACATTTCCTCCCAGCTGGCACCTGAAGATTCCTGAATGATTTGGAAAATATGTGGCGTGGGGAAAAGGTTGTCTTTGATGACGTGCCGCCCTTCTACGAATTTCATCACTTTGGTCTGCCCGCCCCCGGTACAGTGGATCATGCCATTGATCCTGCTGCGGTATTTTTCCAAGACCGGTTTCATCAATGGTAGATAGGTGCGGGTAGGGCTGAGTGCGAGTTTACCAATGGGGACATTCAACTCAGGGTGACGATCGGTGAGCATATGCTTCCCGGAATACACCAGATGGTAAGGGATATTGGCTTTGTCAAAAGACTCGGGATAACGGTCAGCATAGACTTTGCTGAGCACATCATGGCGGGCATTGGTGAGGCCGTTGGAGCCAATGCCGCTGTTCCAGGCTTGTTCGTAGCTGCTCTGTCCAAAACTGGCCAAACCCACGATGACATCGCCGGGCTGAATATTGATGTCGATGACATCGCTGCGTTTGAGCCGTGCAAAGGCCGTAAAGCCCACGTCCAGAGTACGGACGATGTCGCCTACATCCGCTGTCTCACCGCCGGTGAGGTGAATCTGCACGCCGAAGGCGGCCAATTCGTCTACGATTTCGCGGGTGCCATTGATGAGCGCGCTGATGACATCGCCGCTGACCAGATGTTTGTTGCGACCAATGGTCGAATTGAGCAGAATATCATCCACACAGCCGACGCACATCATGTCGTCAAGATTCATCACGATGGCGTCCTGGGCAATGCCTTTCCAAACGCTCAAATCACCGGTTTCCTTCCAGTACAGATAAGCCAGTGCGGTTTTGGTCCCGGCCGTATCTGCGTGCATCAGGTTGCAATAGTCCGGATCTCCACCACTGATGTCCGGGATGATTTTGCAGAATGCATTGGGGTACAGACCCTTATCCAGTCCTTTAATGGCCTGGTGTACATCTTCTTTTCCGGCCGAAACGCCACGTTGTGAATAATTACTGCTCATGATGGCGCAAAGCTAAGAAAAAAGACCGCAATGGCATGGCCAAAGCGGTCTGTATCTTTTTGGAAAGTGAGCGTCTTAATTGGGCTGCCCAAATTCGATCGAGGTGATACGGAATTCGGTGCGGCGGTTGGCCTGCTCATCCTCGTCGGACAATTCAGGATAAACCATCAATTGGGTTTCGCCATAGCCAAACCAGGCCAGACGACCTGGATCAATGCCATTGAGGGCAAGATATTTGACCACTGCCTTGGCACGGTTGTTTGACAAATTGACGTTGTAGTCTGGCGTGCCATTGCTGTCCGTGTGAGATTCCAGGATGATGGTAATATTGTCATTCTGGCGCATCAGCTTGACCAATTTATTCAGCTCAATCTGGGCGTCTTCCCGAATGAAGAACTCATCAAAATCATAGTAGACATTCTGAAGAGTAAAGATTGAATCAAGGGAAATCGGTTCCAGCTCGATGTCGATGTTTTTCTCCAGATCGGTATTCGTCTCAATGCCTTCGGTATTGAACTCTTCCTCATTGGCGAGATACTCAGGCGCATTACCCAGCACTTTGTAGCGTTTTTCTACTTCCAGTGGAAACTCATAGCGGGCACTTTGATCCGTTTTGAAAGTATCCAGCGCGATGATGGAATTGTCAGGTTGATATTCGTAAAGAATAGCGGTTGCAAATTCAATTGGTTGCTGGGTCTTTTTGTCCCGAATGATGCCGTGAACCGAAACGTTGAGGTTACCTGGATCGAATGGGATGAATCTACTCCAGTAAATATCATCACTGCCCATACCACCAGGACGGTTGGAGGTAAACAACATGGTGGTATCACCCGGCATCCAGTAGCTGCCATAATCATTGTAGCTGGAGTTGATGGGAGAGCCCATGTTGACGGCATCTCCCCAGCTTCCCACACTGCCTTCGACTTTGTACAAATCGTAGCCACCAAAACCGCCTAAGCCATCAGAAGCGAAGTAGAGTGCAGTTGCGGTGCTGTTCAGGAATGGGGTCAATTCATTGAAAGGCGTATTGACGGTGGCACCCGCATTGGTTGGCTGAGACCAGCCTTTGCCCAGCTTACGCGAGAACCAGATGTCAAATCCACCTTCTCCACCGCCACGGTCGGATACAAAGAAAATGGTCCGTCCATCACGGGAGACGACCGGCTGACGGTCATCAGTGGGTACTTGCTTGGTTTTGCCACGGGCATTGACGATGACCTCTTTGGTACCAGAAAGCCCTTCTACCAAAACCGGCTTGCCCCAGGCTTTTTTGATCGGGTTGTATTTAGATTCAAAAATGGAGCAACCATTTTTATTTTTCTTGCCATTACAGATGGTGAAGAACATGGTCAGACCATCTGCGGTGAAGGTAGCGGCACCTTCATTTTTCTTTTTGTTGATGATTTTGCTAAACCGATCCGTTTCTGCCGCGAAGGTGGAATCATTTTCCATCACCACATAAAAAATGTCCGAATCCTTCGGCTCACCCGTACTGGGGTCCCGTTTGGCTTTTTTCTTTGGAAGCGGTCGGTGAGAGGTAAATGCAATGAACACATCTTCCTGCCGTTGATCTAGGAAAGCCGGAAACTGATCCCGGGCACTGGAGTTAAACGAAACGCCTCTCACCCGATAAGAGGGCTCTTTAAGGAGAGACTCTTCGGCCAGATCACAGCCTGCGATCTCTCTTTCGGCTCTTTCAAACAACTCATCCCGGGTGGTATGCCGGTTCATGAACTCCTCAAAAGCTTCTCTCGCCTTGCGGTAGTTGTTGAGACGTTTGTAGGAAAGACCGATTTGCATGTAGACAGTGTCATTACGAGCCGGATCGATCTCAGATGCCTGCCGGAAAAAGCGCAATGCTTCGCGATAGTCTTGCAAGTATGAGTTGATCAAACCCAGTCGGTATGATGCTTTATAATTGCTTGGGTCATCGTTGAGCACGACTTTGTACAAATCTTCCGCTTCGACCAGATTATTTTCTCCATAAAAATAATCAGCTTTCCGCAGGTTCTTCTCGGTATTCTGAGCTTTCAGCGTACCGGATACACCCAGGAGCAGAAGAACCAGGGTTGCGGTCAAAGTTGTGAACAGTTTTGAAGCTGTCATATGGGTGGTGGTGTTCATTTCACGAAATCGGAATTTATAGGGCAAGTTGAAACAAACTTAGGAAAATTATGCCATTCACTCAACGTTTTAAAACAAAATTATCCAGAGAAGAAAATCTCCTGAAAGAATGGCAACGGCTGAAAGTACGAAGGATGAAATGGTCGCATCGCCCACACCTTTTGCTCCTCCGTGGGCTGAAAAACCCTTAAAACAGCCGATTAACGAGATTAACATGCCAAAAAGCGTGCCTTTAATCATTCCGCCCAGCAAATCTGCTGGGGCAAAGAAATCTCTGACCGACTGAAAAAATATTTGTCTCGTAATTTCCAGAAAAAGATCCGAGACGAGCCATGCACCGATCAAAGCGATGAGAACGGCAAAGAGCGTGAGGGCTGGCATCATAATGCTCAAACCCAGAAAGCGTGGCAAGGCCAGATAGCGAACCGGATCGATGGACAGAGTACGCAGGGCATCAATTTGCTCCGTCACCCGCATCGTTCCAATCTCAGCCGTCATCGACGCGCCAATGCGACCACTGACCACCAAAGCGGTCAAAACGGGTGCCATTTCCATCATCACGACCCGGGACACCTGACCACCCAATACCGAAAGGGAAACCATGCCCTTAAACTGATAAGCGGCCTGCCAGGCGATGATGGCACCAGCAAAGGCGCCTATTAATAATACAAGTGGAATGGAATTGACCCCCACATGGTTCATCTGGTGGATGATGCGCGCCCGATCCCGCCACACATGCCGGAGGTTGCCAAGGATCTGCCAAAGCAGAAAACCAACATCCCCCATGGAAGCCAAAAATGCTTGCATGGGGGAAGATAGGGAAAATAGGGGAGAGGTGTCAGGTGAGAGGTGTCAGGTATGTATCATTTTTTTCTCGCACCTTGTTTCTCGCACCTCTCTCCTCGCGCCTCTTTATGCTTGATGATTCACTTGCTGTGGGAAAGGAATCTCGATACCAGCCTTGTCAAGCGCAATTTTGGCTTTCTCCTGGGTCCCGAAATACACATCCCAGTAGTTGGCAACAGTAGAGTAGGGGCGTACCGCCAAATTCACAGAACTATCTGCCAGTTCAAGTACGTTGACAGATGGCGCAGGATCTTTCAGGACCTTTGGGTCGTTCATCATTACTTCCATGATGACGTCGCGGGCCTTACCAATGTCTTCACCATATCCAATACCAATCACCAGGTCAACGCGCAGCAGATCCAGGGTGCTGTAGTTGGTGATGCTACCATTCGACAGTGCGCCATTGGGAATAACAACCGTCTTATTATCGGGAGTTGTCATCGTCGTTACAAAAATATTGATGGCTTTCACGACCCCTGTATGTCCTTCGCCTTCAATCAGGTCCCCGATTTTAAATGGCTTGAACAAGAGGATCATGACACCACCAGCAAAGTTGGACAAACTGCCTTGCAGGGCCAGACCAACTGCCAAACCTGCAGCACCAAGGATTGCGACAAAAGAGGTGGTTTCAATGCCGACCATGCTGGCAGCACTGATGATGACCAAAACTTTTAACAAAACACTCACCAGATCTTTCAGAAATGTTTGTAAGCCTGCTTCCATGTCGCGGGCCTGAAGACCTCGTCCGACGAGATTGACAATACGTTTGACAATCCAGAAACCGACGATCAGGACGACAACGGCCTTTGCCAGGCCCAATAATGCGCCAGTTACATCGCCAGTGGTCAGACCGATGGTTTTTAGCAATTCGTTCAACTGTTCCATGAGAATTAAAATGGTTTTTGATGAGTATGGAGAAAAAGAAAACAGACAATAGATATGATGCAGTCATCCGGCTTGCGTCACACTCTCCGGGAAATTTTATCGAATTATCCCCTTTTTGCCAGCGGGAGCAGGACGACTGCCCGGGTAATTTGCGTAAATTTTAATTGATTTTCCCTCCCTGAATATTTTGTTATGCGAAAAAGTCTGCTGTTTTTTTCCCTCTGGCCAATGCTCCTCTTTTGTCAGGATGATGAGATCTATTTGTTGGTCCGTGCCGATGACATGGGGTTTTGCCATGCTGCCAACGAGGCCTGTATGGAGGTATTTGAAAAAGGCATCTGCCGTTCTGTGGAAATCATGGTGCCGACGCCCTGGTTTCCAGAGGCAGTAGAAATGCTGAAAAAGCATGCTGATTATGACGTGGGGATACACCTTTGCCTGACCAGTGAATGGCACAATCTCAAATGGCGCCCCCTTACGAATGTACCCAGCCTGGTCGATGAAAACGGTTATTTTGTGTCTTCTTTTTGGGGCAGTCAGGATCGGCCTGAAGCCTCCAATTTTCAGAAATTGGATTGGGAAATTGAAGAAGTCGAACAGGAACTGCGCGCGCAGATTGAGCTGGCCAGGCGCTTACTACCCCATATTTCGCATCTCAGTTTTCACATGGGCGGTGATCGCTTTGACCCCCGCATCGATTCTGTGTTTCAGTTGCTTGCCCAGGAATATGATTTGGATGTCAATCTGGAA
>JBCBZF010000927.1:0-2937 GCA_039815525.1 Bacteroidota bacterium
ATGTTCGCGCATATCGTGCATGCGTCCACCACTGTCATTGGGGTTATCGGAATTGTGCGAGCCTTTGGTATATGGTGGGTGGTGAAAATATACCACAATCCATTCCTGGATAGTCGCAGCCAGATCATTTTGCAGCCAGGTCAGCATGGCACTGCCAGGATTGCGGTCGGAGTCATGGGAGTCCAGGGAAATAAAATGGACATTCCCGTAGTCGTAAGAATAATAAGCTTCTGTACCGGATGCCAAACCACCTGATTCTGCATTGCGTGGCAGGCTGAAAATATCATAGTAAGGCCCGGTCTCAGTTGGTGAATCGGTGCCGCCATTGTAAAATTCGTGATTACCAGGGCAGGGGAAGAGTACGGTCTGTTTCAGGAGATCTTCGTACATATTTTCAAACACTGCCTGCTGGTATTGGGCGTCTGTCCCATCGTTGTAGGCATTGTCCCCCAACATAATCATCAAATCAGTGTATTGATTGCCGGTGTAGGTATAATAGGCATTGCGCACCGCCCGGGCATTGTTGTTGGCCGTACCTGGATCACCCAGTATCCAGGCTCGTACCGGCGCATAACTGCTATCGGTTGGTGCACTGTAGAAGAAATCATCGCTGCTTCCGCCACCAATGACTTTTCCATCAGAAAGTACCTGATAGAAATACTGTGTCTGAGGGCTAAGGCCTGTCAGAACAATTTCATGCTCTGTCTCAGGTCCGGCCTGACTAAATATGTCGGGATAGTTTCCAACCGAAGGACCGATGTGTACCTCACTGCCTACGGGGAGGTCGGTTCTGAAGCGGACTGTCATCTGATCCGTTGCCGCTCTTTGCAAATAAGGCCCACGAACAATTTCTGGACTGGGTTCAAAGACCAGATGCAGCACCGCGGCGCGATTGCTATTACCTTCAAATGACCAGGCGGTGCGTCCACCCGTTCCGTCCAAAAGCAGCGCCAGTGCATTGCCTTTTTGCCATCCCGGACGATCAATGATTTCCTGAATCACATCCCGCAAATCCGGCGTCCGTTGCAAGGGGGAATTTTGGTTAACAAGCGTCCAGATTGCAGGCTGCCAATTGACACTGGCATCGGTTCTGGCCCTTCCTGCAATATTACCATTGCTGCTTTGAAAAACAGGAGCATCATCAGATTCATGCCCGGTAATCCGGAGATCGATCGGATGTCGGTTATAATTAGCGGCGGTCTGAAACTGTATCCATGCCTGGTAGATTTTTGCCCCCTGGTCTACTGGTAGGTTTACAAATCGCAAACCGACTGTTTGATCACCTGTGGCATAATCATTTCCAGCGACCAGCTGCAATTGGCTTTCGTTTAGGTTCACATTGCCCACCCGGTCTTCTTCTGCATCATCATTTCCGGCTGCGATTGGAATGGCAGTGGTTGTGCTGAGAAAATCAGTATCAACCCGTACAAAAAGACTGTCGGCTTCTGACACATTGCCCTCGTCATCCTCTGCAAGGACAGTCAGAACGTAATTGCCACTGTCCGTAGGTGTCCAGTTCAATTGAAACGGGTACGTATTGTCTGTAGCAGTGAGACTGCCATTGACATAGAAACGACTTTCAACCACCGTACCAGTTGAATCAAAGCTTTCTGCCTCTACATTCAATGTTTGCAGACCAAACATTTGCAGACTGTCTTCATCCAGGACAAAATCAATTTCTGGTACAGTATTGCTGCTGGAAGGTGTGAAAGTATAATCGATGAATAGTTCTGCCGGATCGGTTCCATCAAAAGATTCTGCAGTTCTACGTCCCCAGCCAGTGATCATCAGGGTGATGGCATTGCCACTTTCCCAGCCAGGAATGGCCACAATTTCTTCAATGATGTTACTGATATCTACCGTGCGCTGGTTGATGCCAGACTGCTGCTGAACATTCCAGTTGGGCGGTAGCCATGGCAGGATGCTCCTGGTCCGTCTGCGATTGGAGAGATTGCCACTGCCGCTGGTTAAGGCGGAAGAATTCGGAGCCGCTTCACCAAAGATGACCAACTCAGTCGGATTGATGTTGGTGGTTTCGTCAGTGGTAAATTGAATGTAAGCCTGATTGATGACTGCATCAATTGGGACTTCCACATTCAGGAAACGGATGCCGATGAGCTGGTCCCCAAAGTTTGGATCCCGGACAAACTCAAGATCAGAACTATTGAGCTTCATCACGCCGGTGACATACTCTTCTACATCATCGTTGGTCGCAACTACCGGAATGGTTTGGGTTCCGTTGATGCTACCCGCAAACACACTAATGCTATCGGACAATACCACATTGGCACTGTCATCAGTTGCAATGGCGTAAATGCTATAGTCGCCATTAAGACTCAGATTATAAGGAAGTTGATAAGGGGCCGTATTGTCAGTTCCGGCTGATACGCCATTAACGATGAATTCGACTGATGTAATGCTGCCATCCGCATCAGTGGCGGTGGCTTCCAGGGTAATGGTTTGATTGAGTGGGAAAATTTCCTCATCAAGGGGAGCAAGCATGCTAATTTCCGGTGCGACGCCCTGATAAAAGACTTTTTCAATCAAAAACTCATCCGCTACAAAACCATTGCCATTCAAAAATTGGATCCGCATTTGGTTGCTGTCTACATCCAGAATGCAGGATCCCAATTGATTGAAGGAAGCATACATCGCCGGGTGATTGAGTGCACCTCCACTGGTCTTACCTGCACTACCTGAGGTGATGTAGACGGTTCCCTCGGAGCTGAGATCACTTTCAAATTCCTTTTGATATGGATTGTCAATGGATGGATTCCCACTGCCATTGTCAATGATCATCGCTGGTGTCAAGGTATTGGATTGGCCGTAGTGACCATTCAGGAGATAACTCCGTTCGTAGGAATGACTGTGTCCACTCAATACCAGGTCAACCCCTGCTGCTTCCAGAATCGGCAGTACATTTTGGCGCATGTCATG
>JBCBZF010001280.1:0-1709 GCA_039815525.1 Bacteroidota bacterium
GCTTTTTCCTGACAAGCGGTCAGGCAGATAAGGCCACAAAGGGCGATGAGAAGGAGGCGGTGTGATAAATACATGGGCTTGATGAGATTAACAGCTATCAGCTTTTTGATTGGCGAGTTCCCAAAAGGTATCACTTTTGTCCTCATCTTCCCGGTCTGTACAGGGGAAATCTTTTTCGATCAGGATATGAAGCGATTGCTGATTTGGCAATGGGAGGCTTTTTTCAATGCCTACCTCTTGGGAATTGATCCAGGTATGACTGATCTGTTGTGGCAAAATAATTGCCAACTCTCCTGCCTCCATCACCGCCTGGATGTCTGCGATTCCACTTCGACTTTTCAGGGAAAAGTGCAAAGCCTGTCCTCCGGGAAAATGGATGGACTCGCTTACCTGACCTTCTTGCTGCAATTGTTGCAGTTCGGACTTACGGAGTCGCAGGCGGATGCTATTTTGGACGCAACGAAGTTTCATGAGATGCTTAGGATTTGGTGGCCAGTTTGACAACCGACCAATAATTAGGTGCCAACAAGCCTTTTTTGTAAAAGCCTCTTTCTTTCAACAGTCGGTGCATATATGGAAGGCGATAAGAGGGGACCGCCATCAGCATATGGTGTTCGACATGATAATTGACATGGTAGGGCGCAAACAACATGCGTTCTATCCAATTGGCATAAGTAGTCCGGGTATTACGCAAAGGATCGGTCGAATCCTCAACCACTGAATGCTCAGCCATAGATCGAATCCGCAGCACAAACTGAAAGGTGGTCAGGTAGGCCGCAAGCCAAAGGCAGTATAGCCAGGGAGACGCCACGATCGTCAGAATTCCCAGTAGGACAAGATTTGCGATGATCGGACCGGAGAGATTTCGGAAGAAAGTTTGCCAGAAGGCTTTCCAACTCCGTTGCGATTGGTCAATGCGAACCAATTTTCCACCGAGACTATATTCCAGATAATCCAGTTGCATCATGACCAATCCGGCGATTGCACGAATGCCAGTCTGCCCGCTAAGATCTCTGAAAACTTGCGCATCATGCTGCGGCTTGAAGTTGGATAGCCCCGTGTCAGCAGCAAGTCAGGATCTTCTTCCAGGCCAGTGGTGGTATGGTGTAAGTTGTGATAGGGGCGGTAGCGAAGCAGATCCTGAAAAATCGGATAAGCCCCTAACCATTTTCCCACCAGATCATTGTGTTTGGGATGGTTAAATACGGCCCGATGGCCGGCATCGTGCATCAGAATGGCGCAAGCCAACTGCTTGCCACCCAGAATGAAAAGAGCAATAAGTACAGTCAGGATATTGGGCCAAAACCAAACCAGGCCAAAAGCCACGGCAATCCACAGCCAGTGCAGCAATATTTCTCCAGCCGCTCGCCAGTTATTCTTTTGCATGAGGGCTTTGCGTTCTTCACGGGAGAAATATGCAGTGGCAGAAATTCTTTGCATAAGAAAATGCTTAACGAAAAATGCGTCTCAAGCGATCGACCAATAAGATAAAATTGGTTTTACGACGGGCTTTTTCTCCCGAAGCCATTGCAACTTTAGATAAGGCAATTTCTTCAGCCTGCTCCCTTTCTTCATCGCTGAGGTCCCGCGCATCCAACTCGGCCTCAGCTGCTGCAACTGCTGCTGGCAGATAGTCATCTGGATTGAAGACCATTTGCAGCAACTCCTCTGCACGGGCAGAAGCAATGTATCTCGAAAAGTGCTGATCC
>JBCBZF010000830.1:0-3336 GCA_039815525.1 Bacteroidota bacterium
CGATGAGAAATTAAAGGAAGAACATCAATTGGCTTTGACCACATTCTTTGCGGCTTTACTGGGAAAATAGATGTACAATTTATCGGATTATATGTAACTCTTTCCTTGAACATCCGTTCATAATCACAGAGCACATCCATTACAAACTGATAACACAATTTATTTGCACAAAATCTTTTTGATTCAATAGAACAGATCCTTCATGGATTGATGGTGGCAATTGGTATCCTCTTACCAATAGACGCACAACCCCCTATTTGACCATTTTAAACACATAATCGATACACACATGTCGTACAAGATTCCTTTTTCGCAAAAGAACATTTTTTTGTCTTTTCTTGCAGCTTGTTTGGCTTTAGTTGTCAGTAGCTGCGGCAAAACTGAAACCGTCGAACCCACGGTTGATGAAGCTTTCTCGATGGTTGCCGGAGAATTGGTTTCCGAAAGTTTTCCCAAAGCGTCTGGTGGAAGTGGTAAACGGCCCGTAGTAACCGAAGTCAGTGGCAATGGAAGCGTATTGGCAGGAGGAACGAATTTGATCAGAGTAAGTTTCGAAGATCCACAGGATGATGCTGCCTTTGTTTTGGTCAGCATGGAAGGTGAAGATGGCTACTACCGCAATGAAATCACTGCCAATCGCAGTAGCGTAGATGTGACCATGTTGTTGGATCAGGCATTGATTCAGGAAGAATTGTCACTCCTGTTCAGCATTGAAGATGCACAAGGAAATGTAAGTGAGGCTTATGAAGTGCCTATCAAACGGGTAGAAGCCGGCACCGGCAATTTACAGGTAAGTCTCTCCTGGGATATCGACAATGACATTGATCTGCACTTGGTGCAGCCGGATGGGGAAGAAATTTATTATGGAAATCCTGGCTCTACAACCGGCGGCTTACTGGACGTTGACTCCAACCCAATTTGCATCATTGATGGTATCCGGAATGAAAATATTACCTATGATGAAGATGCCGTGGTTTTGGCCGGTGAATATATCGTCCGGGTGGATCATTATGCCGAATGTATGCTTGGCGGCCAGGAAACACGATTCAGTGTCGTCGCATATCTCCAGGGAGATGTCATAGCGGCTACTTCAGGTACGAATCCTGTTTCTTCAGCTTTCGCCAGTGGAACCCAAACTTTCGGAGGAGAAGGAGATGGGGTAGAAGTGATGCGTTTCGATGTTCCGACGCAGATAAATAAACAGGAAAGCGATATCGTGGTCATTGACTATGGCTATACTATGCGTCGCCGTCTTGCGGCTCAAAATCCAAAAGTAAAGTAAGTAGTAAGCTTCTCATTTTTGAAGCCCGGAGGATGATTCATCCCTCCGGGTTCTCTATTTCGTTTGAGCTACCCTTTGGGGAAGCTTTACCCGGATGTGGATATGATTATCGTGATTGGCCAGACTGGTAAATACCTGATCCTTGTCTGCTTGTTGGAGGTCATCATCCTGCAAAAGAACGGTATCGTTGAACCAAACTTTGGAACACTGTCCTGTGCGTAAAAAGGCAAGGATAATGGCCTTCGTAGCCTCCCGATCATACGCTGGATTGTTCCAGTGTCCCAACCCAAAGCCACCATCTTTTTTGGGCAATCGGATGTCAACATCCAATCCCGTTTGATGACTTTTATGGCCACTTTCTCCTCCCCGACTGGCACTGAGCTCATGCACGGCAAAGTATTGCGTCTGATCCTTCCGAATCTGTACATACTCCATTCCTGCATTGGCAATGAATTGCAGTAACCAATTGGTTGCCCAACGGTCATCTCCCCAGGCCGGATTGGCAATCAGATAACGATAGCCAATGCCTCTTTCCTTGAGAGAACGCCATGCTGGTGCATTTTTGGCCCAAAGCCATTTTTCTGTATGCTTACCCGGATCGATTCTTCCGTCAATTGCTTCGAGCTTGCTGCCGTACTTTCTGGTCTGCCCATATACAATGGCCTGGAATAAAAAAATCGCATCTACCATTGCGTCTGCAGGCAAACCGCCTGGATCAGTATAGGCCCAGGAATAGCCCAGCTGAACCAGACGTTTCTGGATTTTTTGAACGTCTTTGGGTGCATTGACAGCATTCTGCCCTACACTTGCTTCAATGCCCACAGATGGCTCTTCGACCAGGCCCACTTCATGTGGCGCAGGATTGATCAATGGGTCAGGTGCGCTCAGGCGATCAGCATCGAGTGAGAGTTCCACCATGCTTTTGCCCTGTGGAATTTGGGGCATTTGATTACTGACTGCGGACCTTTCTTGTGGAGAGACCTGCAGAAGTTTGTTGACCAGGCCACGGGTTTGGAGGATGCTGCTCAGGATGTTGAACTGTGGGATCTTATAGTTTTCGAAGAAAATCCGCCTTTCCTCCCTTTGTACCTCTCCTGCGTAGAGGATAGCTTCTGCCAGATCCTTGGCAAAGTCGGTAAAGATATCCTGAGACCATTCTTTTCTCAGGTGAGTATGATAGCGATTTTCAAGGCTGAAAAGCCGTGCTTTAAGGTTGGAAGACGCATTCCAGAATGCCCCGATCTGTGCCCGGCTTTCCAGCCATTTGGTGATGCCTTGGTAAAGCGCAAAAAAGCCCGTCAGAACCGCCGCGACTTCCCCTCCGATAGAGTTGAGACGAGAGACCAGCATAGGCAGAATCAAAAGTATGCCCAAAGAAAAGACGATGAATACAGCCCTGAGTGTTTTTTCTCTTTCAACTTTTCGATCATACCACTCAATATTCCCCATCACCTCAACCGCAAATCGCTCCAGTGTAGTCTGATGTTCCTGCCGTAGTTTGGTTTTTGTGGCCTCCCCAATATTGATGCGATTAAAAAATACTTCCCACTCCGGATAGGCTTCTTCCAGACGTCGCTGATTTTTGCGAGTCGCGTATTTTTCAAATGAATATGACTTTCGCATCCCCCGTACAATTGGTAATTCTGGAAAATAGTGTGTGTATAATGCCTGGAAAATATAGCAAAAGATTGACAAACAAGAGATCTTTTCAGAGATTGTTGCCACGGCTCGGTTGGGGCGGGCACGAATGATACATCAAGATGGCACACGAACATCCAGACGAACACGATCATGAGCACCTTCATGATCCCGGCCACGATCATGATCATCATCATGAACATGGTCTTTCGGCGGCGGAACGATCTCTGGATCTCCAACTGGCGCGGCTGAAAGGCAGAGCTGATGGGATAGAGGCAAGTCTTCACCGCATTACTGCACCGGTTCGACGTCCTTCTGTGCTTCGCAATCTGCTTGTCCTCATCGTAGCGGCTTTGACGCTCGTGCTTGTCTGGCGGATGTATACAGAAAACAATCTGCCCGAACATCCCAACCCG
>JBCBZF010000949.1:0-2874 GCA_039815525.1 Bacteroidota bacterium
CAGAGCACAATCAGCGCTCTACCGCCAGTGTTTCAGTATACTGATGGGAGTTTGTATCCGTTATGCGCAACAGGAAGAGGAAGCCCATTCATTGCTGAATCAGGGCTTTCTAAAGATTCTGCAGAAGCTCGACACCCGCCGGGAGAATGTTCCATTCGAAGCCTGGATCCGCAGAATCATGATCAATACGATCATCGACGAATACCGAAGAACCAAAAAATACCGTGAAACGCATCGCGGTATCGACCAATATACACACACGCATCTCGCACACGCGGTCGACTGGAATGAGGCGGATCGACAATTTGACGCTGAAGCCATCGAGAATTTGTTGCAGAGACTGCCAGCTATGACCAGACAGGTATTCAACCTGTTTGCGATTGATGGCTACTCACACAAGGAAATTGCGAAGATGCTCAATATCTCGGACGGAACTTCTAAATGGCATGTATCTACTGCCCGCAAGCAATTGCAGGGGATGATGGCCACGGAAGTTCAAAATCGTCTGCCATTATGAAGGAGCAACATCCCATAGATTCCCTGTTTCAGCGTAAACTGGCTGAACGCAGCTTTCCAATCCCAGATGGGCAATGGGAAGCCGCTGCGGCTTTGATTGCGGCTGATCAAAAACGAAAACGGAAAGGTCTATATCTCTATGCCTGGCTGATGCTGGTCATCGGCTCCCTCGGCATTGCCATTGGCGCACTCTTCTTAAGCTTTCCATTGGTACAAGAAGAAGCCGAACCTCCGTCTCTTTCCACCCTTGCAATCATTGAACCCAAACCAACACAACCCGGACACCAGATTGCCGACGAAGACAGTGTTCTTATGCGTCAATCAATTCCTCTGACCAAAACCATTCAACCGCAGGATGCTGCTGTGCAAACTGGTTCCGGGAATTTTTATCCTCCTCTTAAAGAAGAAATTCACGTAGCTGATGGTAGGGATGGACGTTCCGAAACCATTGCTTCCCCCACGGTCGGGGATAAAATGAATACAGACATTTTATTGAGTGCAGAAAAGACAGACACGGAAGCCGAAGCAGCGCTGATCTCTGCTGGATATGCGCAGAAGAACAGCAGGATTGATGAAGCCCGGATGAATGCCTCTTTGACATTTGTGGATCAACAGGCTGAGCAATTGGTGGTAGATCTTGATGACCGCCCCTTTGCCCTTCATCCTACGAAACTGCGTGCCCATTATTTGAAGCATCGTATCGGCCTTACTATCGGGAGCAGCATAAGCATTGGCTGGGATGGGAATGTAGATCCTCCGAGCAGTGTAAATGGTCACCCACTGCTCGGGATCCGGTATGGATATGCCATCAACCAGCGCCTGCGCTTGCAAACTGGTTTGTTGTATCATGGACGTGGGGCGCTCAACCAGCGGCTGCTGTTTCAATCCATTGAACTCGGATTTGGTGCAGACACAACCAATGTGTGGGTCCGGCCCATTCGGCTGCATTATCTGGAAGTGCCATTGCGTTTTGATTGGCATGTACGTGGGCGCCATATCCTGATGACCGGCTTACATGTCAGTCGTCTGTTCAATGCTGATGCACAAATTACGACTGAACGCCGCAATACTTTTGGCCATGTCTCTACCTCTGAAGATCGCCAACCTGGCTATCAGGATCTCTTCAATCAGTGGGATGTACAACTCTCGCTTGGCTATGGCTATGTGCTCAAACCTGGTTTGCGGATGGGTGCCCGTGCACAATATGGGCTATTAGACCAAACCAGGAATCAGCTTTTCCAAAACAATGCCCTGGACCGCAGCCTGCAAGTCCGTTTGTTTGTAGAATATGATCTGTTTCAATTCTAAGTCCTCTCCATGAAACGCTTCTCCCATCTTCTGCTACCAATGATGCTCCTCCTTTTTGCTTGCGGACGGCAGGAACTCCCCGAAGTAAGAAAAGGCGAACCAAGCTTTTTCCTTACGGGCAAAATTGGGGAAGAAACACTTGATCTGGCCGCAGGCCTCGAAAACTATTATATGCACACCGATTTTGGCAGCACGGAGGACAGCATCCTGGCTTTCGAAGCTAGCCTCAGTCTGGCCGATTGTCGCGATTGTCCCGGGAGTCT
The DNA here is from genome assembly GCA_039815525.1 of Bacteroidota bacterium. Classification (GTDB taxonomy): domain Bacteria; phylum Bacteroidota; class Bacteroidia; order J057; family J057; genus JBCAWW01. The sequence continues at coordinate 2,088 of JBCBZF010000949.1, forward strand.
CCGCATTTTTATGCGGGATGCGGAAGTGCGGAACCAGGGCGCCAGTGTCCCGATTGATGAAGTGATCCTTCCTGGAGACTATGCTTTCACCAATCCGAAACCAGAAGGGCCATTTTTCTATCGGGTCGAATTTAACAATGATGAAATTGCAGGAGATGATGTGGTTTATCAATGGGATTTTGGAGACGGATTTGCAGCAAAAGGCATCAATCCTGTCCACGAATATCTCCGACAATCTCTGATCAATCCCAGGGTTTGTCTGACTGCAATTGATGAGTCGGGCTGTAAGTCTACCATTTGTAATGATCTGAACCTGATTTCAGAAGGCTGCAAGGCTGATTTTCAGTTTGCAGTCAATGACAACAACTATGTCTCTTTTCAAAATCAATCTGTTGGGATAGCCCCCTTTGACTACGAATGGGATCTGGGTGATGGCTTTAATGCAACCCTTGGGAATCCTGGCTATCAATATGAATCTGACAACCTCTTTCGCGTGTGTCTGGAAATCTCCGATGCGGTAGGATGTGAAAGCAAAATCTGTAAAAATCTCAGCACGGGATTCGGAGACTGTGTAAGCAACTTTAATTATGAAGTTAGTCGACAGGCCAGTCCGGATCCCAGCCAGCCGCAGTCAGTTTTAATCGTTTGGACCAGCCCCAATGGTACCGTCTACCGCTCAGATGGTGGTCCGCAAGATGCAGAACAGCTTTTCCGTATTCAGGAGGTTGAGCCATGTACTTCACAGGCGGTTCGGGCAACGGTGACGGCGTCAACTACGGCAGCTTCC
>JBCBZF010000419.1:0-5876 GCA_039815525.1 Bacteroidota bacterium
GGAAGTCGGCTTTAATTCCAAATCGACCTTCAACCGGGCCGTCAAAAAAATCACCGATATGACACCCAGGGAATACGTTCGCAGTTTGCAATTGGCACCAGAAGACAGTGAGACAATCGCAAAAGAAGGATAAAACCACTTTCGTCTTTTCCCGACTCAGCATTTTCTACCAAATCGATCATTCCAGCCTCTCAGTCCTGAATTCAGGCTTCCGAAAACGATTCAATTGATCCGTTGACACCTTTTTCTTCGCCCAGTTTATAATCTGACGCGAGAAAAAACAGAAAGAAATACACCTTAAGATCAGCACATCGGAAAATGCAGTTCCCAACTTTTGTCATTCATTATAAAAACCTGCAACATTTATGAAGGCTCTACTGCGTCCCCTTTTTAGTTTGCTCTTGCTGGTCTCAATCTTTCGGCTTCCTGCCCAACAGGGAACCGATGTGATGATCCAGGGATTCAACTGGGTATCCAACGGCAACGGTGCTGGTTGGTACAATGTCATCAATTCTCAGGTCAATACGCTCGACAATGCGGGCTTTGACATGGTGTGGCTCCCACCACCTGGCGATGCCGCATCTGCGGAGGGATATCTGCCCCGCGAGTGGTACAATGTCAGCACCAATTATGGTACCCAGGCTCAGTTGACCGGCCTGATCAACAACCTCCACAGCAAAAACATCAAGGCCATTGCCGACATCGTGGTCAATCACCGGGTTGGCTGCACCAACTGGGCGGATTTCTGTAATCCGGGTTTGGGCGGTTGCAGCAGCATTGTGTCCAATGATGAATGGGGACAAAATGGCGGTAACCCTTGTGGCAACTTCGACACAGGAGACAACTATCATGCAGCCCGCGACCTCGACCACACCAATGGAACCGTCCAGACCGAGGTGATCAACTGGCTCAACTGGCTGAAAGGGACCATTGGTTTTGATGGATGGCGCTATGACTATGTACGTGGCTTCAACGGCTACTACAACAAAGTTTACAATGACGCCACCAATCCGTACTTCTCGGTGGGAGAGCTCTGGGACAATCTGGACCCCAACAACTACAATCCGCATCGCCAGCAGACCATCAATTGGATTGATGCAACCCAAGGCACCTCTACGGCTTTTGACTTTACTACCAAAGGCATTTTGCAATTAGCGGTCAACAATCAGCTCTGGCGGCTCAATGATGGATCAGGCAAGGCACCAGGTGTCATCGGTTGGTGGCCTGAAAAAGCGGTTACTTTCATTGACAATCACGATACTGGCTCAACCCAAAACTACTGGCCATTCCCCGGCAATAAAGTGATGCAGGGCTATGCCTACATTCTGACCCACCCCGGCATCCCTTGTGTGTTTTGGGATCACTTCTTTGACTGGCCAGGATTGCAGCAGCCAATCACGGATCTGATTGCAGTCCGCAAGGACAATGGCATTCACAGTGGCAGCGTCCTGGACATCAAAGTGGCCAACTGGGATGTGTATGGTGCAGTGATTGACAACAAAGTCGCGGTAAAAATCGGTCCGGCTCCCTGGTCGCCTCCCGGCAGTGGCTGGACGTTGCGTACCTCCGGTAATGACTATGCTGTCTGGGACAAAGGCAGTACGCCTCCACCGACTGGCATCGCCAATGGTGTGTATAAACTCGAAGCCATGCACAGTGGCAAGGTGGCAGATGTGCAGTACGCTTCCAACAGCAATGGTACAAATGTGCATCAGTGGGCCTATGGTGGCGGAAACAATCAGCGATGGACCATCACCGATCTGGGCGGTGGGCAGTATAGCATCCGTGCCAAGCACAGTGGCAAAGCCATGGAAGCGGCTGGTTTTGGGACTGCTAATGGCACCAATGTACAGCAATGGACCTGGGCCAATGCCAATAGCCAGAAGTGGGAACTCATCGATGTCGGTGGTGGCTATTACAACATCAAAAATGTGCACAACGGCAAATGTCTGGACGTGAGCGGTGTATCAACTGCCAATGGCGCCAACCTCCACCTGTGGAGTTGCGGCAATGGCGACAACCAGAAATGGAAGCTTGACTATCTCTCCGCCAGCCGTCAAGGCTTGGGGCTGGAAGCCGAAGCACTCGAAATATTTCCTAACCCGACTACTTCCCGCTTCCAACTGCGTTGGGATGGTCCGGCGCTTGAATCGGCGAATCTCCAACTCTTTGACCTGACCGGCAAACAAATGCTCCAACAGCAACATACTTTCCTCAGTGAAAGCACATTTGGAGCTGATTTAGCAGCAGGTATGTACATTCTCCGCCTTACCGGCCTCCGCAATGGTGAACAAATGATGATTGAGCGCAAGTTGGTCAAGCAATAAGCAAGCAGCCTGCATCATTCATTGGCATACCCATGTCTGTGTATATTTCGGGAGACGTTTTGCGACGTCTCCCTTTTCTTATTCCAGCAAGCGGGCCCGTTGTAAGATGCGGCGATGTGTATGCAAGCAGGCATGGGTAATCCCTTTTTCATCAATAAACACCCATTCGACATTCGCTTTCTGCTGCCTTAGCCCCATTTGATACAAAGAGAGTAAGGGTTCAGTAGCGGCCACAACAATGCGTTTTGTCGCTGGTGAGATCTCCTGTAACTCATGTCCAATCAGCAAAGCACTCAAAAAGGCATAGTTTTCTTGGGGAGAAACACCTCCTATCACATCATTGGCACGTACCTGCAGCAACTGCCCCAGTAAATGGCCTTTCTTAGACAATTCGATCCCTTCCTGAAATGCTACTTCTTCTTTTGGCCCCCACTCTGACTCTCGGACAGAAGCAGATAAAATGCTGTGTTGGGTCAAAACGGCAAAGAGCTCCCCGGTCATATAATTGCGCATGTCACGAAAAGCGCCTTCTTCCCAGAGCAGATGTTTGCTGTGGGTACCGGGTAAGATCAGCGTTGCCTTTTCAGGTCCCATTTCTTTTGCCAGCCCAACTGCCTGAACTTCTTCTCCCCGCATCATGCCGTTTTCAGCCTTTACACCCGAAATTAGCACCATCTTGTCCCCTACTCTTTCCCAGAGCAGATTTTCCCCGGCTGGGTCAATCGGAAAATCTGCATACGGAAGTTCACGCAGACCAATAGATGAGGAAGCCATCCCGGACATGACAATCGGCTCATCAAATGACTGATCCATTTGTTTTTGCAGAAACTGACGGAAAAAACTCTCCTGGTCCAATTCGTCCTGCTGTTGCCACCACTGATGGACTGTTTTCACACCAGCCTCACTTTTCCAGGCCTGTATCACTTCCAGCGTATCCGTTTTGACCAGACGTAATCGAAAATGGGTGGTGCCCCAATCGCAACTCAAAAAGTGGGAGGTCGCGTTCATGCTTTAAGATAAAAGATCGATATATAAAAAGCCCAACCAGGGGTTCCAGTTGGGCTAAATGTGAAGACGCCAGCGATTATTGGATCAGAATCTTTTTGCTAACCAATAAATTCTCGGCCCGCAATTGCAACACATACACAGCAGGAGTCATGTCAGTTGGTAAGACAATGTCAAAATCCTGCATCCACTGCCTGTTTCCTTTCAAAATGCTTTTACCCTGGACATCCAACACCTCCCACGCAAATCCATTGGGTGTATTCTGACCAAAGCTGATGTGCAATTCCTTGCCGGATACCGGGTTTGGTGAAACGGTCCAAATCAAACTTTCTGCCACATCATCCACGCGTGTGCTCGCATCGGCTTCACCAACCAGATAGGCATAAGCCGCTGCGGCCGGTCCAATGTTCTGCCAGACGGTGTATTCGCTGGTGATCCAGCTATAGCGTTGATCAAAATACAATTCGTGAATGGGCCAGTTGAAGACATCATTTGGCCAGGCGGAAGCGTGTCCATAGCCCGGACTGAACACCCCGCCATTGTTCCAGGCCCAGGCCGGTTTGTAAATCGCGTACGGGACGATTCCGGGCAGTACGTCTTCGATATCGTCAAACCAACTGTCCAGGTTGGCCACATTACGGGGCCAGCGAGCGCCCAGGCCGGTTACCCAGGTCATATTGAGTGGGTTGCCGCCAAGCGTATAATCACAGCTGGTGGAAATGTATTGTTTGTAAGTAGGATCACCGCTCAATTCATACGCCATGATCAGGGGGAAAATCTGCGGGGTCGTAAAGCCAATTCCTAATACACTGGGGGAATAAATGTTGTAGGCCATGCGACACGCCCGGGCCTCGGCTACGTCAACGTAAAATTGATCTACCATCGCAAAAAATTGTGCCTCAAGGCTACTTTGCAAATTGAGATTCACATTGCTGTGATCGGTATTGAGATACACCCAAACCGCCTGATGGATGTTCTTTTCATTGGGATCAATCGAAGTTGCCATCAGATCAGCAGCATCATTCTCAAAATCCGTTTGATAGGTCGCATCGGCGGTCATCTTGTATAGCCAGGCGGCAGCATGCATTCGGTCTGCCTTGCAGATGCCAATGTCTCCTGTTTGTAGGTTATTCTGCGCCCAGGTGTAGGCGGCGGTGGCCTCACTCAGCAATTGCGTCGTAGAATCTGTGATACCAGCCAATTCGAGGGAATGGGCAAGTTGAGCGGCACTGGCCGCCAGGATGAAGGAGCTTTGTGGTTCTTCCGCATACACATACCAGTCGAGGGTATCGGTCCAGGAAGTCTGGCCCGGAGCGGGGTGATCCGTGGCCTCTAATCCACCGCAGATACCACCGGTCGGTCCGATCAGGCGGCGGAAAAGGTCGATGCAAAACTTTGCTTCGTCGATGATATCGGGTATGCCATTGCCACTTTCGGGTATGTTGAGCTCACCATCGGTGAAGTGGTCGGGATGCAATGAATAGCTAAACAGAAGCAGATTGGCAGCAATCATGTGTCGGCTGTTGCGGTCAAAATCCGCTGCGTCCATCCAACCACCCCAGGCATTGGGCATCAATTGGCCGGTGCTGTATACAGGCAGAGAGTCAAAGGCATTTTCCCCATCCATATACCGCCAACCAGAATATTCAGCCGAAAAGCCATTGACACCAGGGCGATGATCAATCGGTTTTACCCAGGCTGAATGGGAAGCAGTCCGTTCAATACCGGATCGATGATGAAAGAGGCCCCGGGTAGTGGTATAAAAAGCGTCCCGGTAAACGTCCTCCTCAATGGTAAAGGGAAAAGATGAACCGATTTTTTCCACGACCAACCGATACGTACCCGGACTTTGAAAACTGGAAAAATCGCATTCCCAGACGTCGGCCCCATAATAGGAACTTTCCCCCTGGAAATTTTCGGAGGCAGCATCCATGATTTTCCGCAAACGCAACTGACCACTGAATGCGATTTGGTCATTGCCGAACCGAAATTACCAACCAAAATGATTTAAAATGGGAGAAAGAGTCCCGTTACCGTTTATTTGGCGTGACTCGGTGTTCGGAATGGGAATTGAAGTTTTGTATCCCCGTGAAAACCGTTCCGGATCACGTGTCAGACAACGGGAACGGGAATGGGAATTTTGTATCCATTGGCCTGAGAGGTGCTCGTCCGTTCGAATAGCAGCGATCGGAAAGAAAAGGCAAAATGACCGTTTTGATTGCAATGAGAACTCGATTTGATTTGAACTGATGGAAGGTCGATCAACGACAACAACATCGGCTCCTGGTCTCTCTCTGCTGTCTGATGACTTGAGGTGGTCGAAATCGACATGTGCTTACCTTGGAGTATCAATAGTGCCTTGTTGTTGCCCAGTCAGGTGATGAAAGAGGCTCTTTTTTCTGATTTGTGGCCGTTGATGATGCTAAGCTCGATGGTGTGGCCTTTGATATCAAAAACTTGGCGCGCATGGAATCGAATCATGATGTCGATGAATCCCATGTGATTGGATGATGTCAAGTGGATCGTGACAAGACTAGAGCAAGA
>JBCBZF010001143.1:0-2208 GCA_039815525.1 Bacteroidota bacterium
AGCCTGAATAGCCGTGTCTAAGTCAAATCTACTTGTGGGTTCCATAAGCGGTTTAATGTATGATTGATCATGTCCCACTCCTGTTGGAGTTGGGCAAGTCTGTTTGTACCATCTTGGTTGAGCGCGTAGTAGTTGCGCTTGCGGCCATCTTCCGTTTTGATGTAGGAGCGAATCAGCCCTTTTTTCTCCAGCTTAATCAAAACCGGATAGAGAGAACCTTCTTTCCATTGCAGGCTGCCTCCGGAAATCTCCTGCACGTCTTTGATCAGTTGATAGCCATAATTATCCCCCCTCTTCAGCAAGGAGAGAATGATGGGAATGGTGGAAGCGGCAATGAGATCTTTAGAGGCCATAGTATACCTTGATGTTCTATGCTTCAATTATACATAGAGATTCTATGTATATCAAATTTTAACTGAATTTTCATGGGGCGTTTGACCAAACGCCTCTGCGAATTCTTCTTCATTCGACTACTTATTAGCATGTGTCAGTCCCAGCCTAGCAGAAAAATCTGTACCTTACTTTCCGGTAAGACAGCCTGACAAAACCCTCTTTCCCAATGGATCACACCAATTTTCTGGTCGAATATTTTTCGCAGTATATGGATCTCAGTGCAGAAGAGGTCGAACTGATTCAGCGTGAGGACATCATTCGGGAATACCGGAAAAATGATGTATTACTGCGGGAAGGTGAAGTGGCGCATGTTTGTTATCTGGTGCTGAAAGGCTGCGTCAAGCGGTATTATCTGGATGATGGGGAAGAAAAAATCATGGAGTTCTACACCGAAAATGATCCCATCAATCCAGACAGCTATGCCACGAAGGAGCCGTCCCGCTATTATTTGTCTTGTGTGGAGCCATGTATCATTTCCAGTGGAAATGCAGAGAAGACCCAACAATTTCTAGCTGCTTTCCCACGCTTTCTCCCCATTTTTGTGAAAATCGGCGACGAATTGTCTGCCAAAAAGCAGCGTTTCCTGGATGACTTTAAAAGTCTTTCGCCCGAAAGTCGTTATGAAAAACTATTGGAAACCCGCCCGGACCTCATCGAACGTGTGCCTCAATACATGATCGCCAGCTTCTTGGGCATTCAACCGGAATCCCTGAGTCGAATCCGCAAGCGGATGTGGGCCAGTAAAAAGTAGATGTTGTACTTTTTTCAGGCTAGCTCGCTTTCTTAACCGAGGTCAATGAACCGCTTTTGGTCCACGTCTACTTTTGTTCCATTACAATGATTCACAGGTGAATGACAGCTGTTCATTCATACACAATTCAATGCGATGGACAATAAAATAAAACCACAAGCACTTCTTTCGACTCTCTGGATGTTTATCTTGTTCAATATGCTCCTGCGGGATTTACATGAATTCCCGACCGATGGCTATGTAGAAGAATTAATGTCGCTGAAACTCTCAGACTGGACCATGCTTTTCTATGGTGTGATCGTCGAAATTCCGATTTCTATGGTGCTTTTGTCCAGAATATTGCCAGCTAAGGTCAATCGTTGGGCAAACATCTTTGCCGCGATCATCACCCTGTTGGGTATTCTGAGTACCCTGCCGCAGGCAGATCTGGATGATGGCTTTTTTGCTTTGATGAATACTGTAGCGATAATCGGTATCGTTTTTACGAGCCGGAAACTCTCTGTCTCGGGTAAGGAAAAACAGGCTGATATGGTGCTGAAGCAAGCGTAGTCAAGCATTATTTCCCACTTAACAACGCATTGATCCGACTGCGATACGTTTGGCCAATGGGGATGCTGTAATCCTGGATGAGTATTTGATTTCCCTGAATGAGTTTGATTTTAGCCGTGGCCACAATGAAGGATTTATGGACGCGGAGAAAGCGATCTGCTGGAAGGAGTCTTTCCAGATTGGAGATCTTCTCATGGCTCAGAATCATCTCGTCCTGCAAAAATACTTTGGCATAATTCCCCGCTGCTTCCACAAACAAAATATCAGCAGGGTGGATCTGATGATGCTTTTTGTCTCCTTTGAGGAAAAAGCTGCCACCCTCAATGTGATTGGTTTGTGGAAGCTCCGGGGCGGCTGCCTGCACTGTTTCGCCGGCTTTATTGATGGCTTTGAGGAAACGTGGAAGTGAAAACGGCTTGAGGATATAATCGACAACATACAGATCAAACCCTTCCAGCGAATATTCCAGATAAGCCGAGGTAACAAAGATTTTCGGTGGGTGCTTCAGGCTTTTG
>JBCBZF010000730.1:0-3835 GCA_039815525.1 Bacteroidota bacterium
ATCGGCATCCCCTATCTGATGCCAGGCTCAGAAAGCTTAGATACTGTTAGCGACGCCTTTTTTGCCCATTTGTATTAGACAAAAACGAATCTCGCTCCATTTGTGCAATGGAGCATGATGCCGTATTGCCCGTAAATCTGTACTTTTTGACGATCATGTTGCTGTGGCTTGTTCCCCCGGCACTTTGTCAAGACAATACAGCTTGTTCTTCCTATGCAGACGACACCTGACTTTATCATTTTTTTGGGGCGCTTTCATCCATTGGTGGTCCACTTGCCGATTGGGTTTCTCTTGATTGCCGGAATACTAGAGTTTTTGTCTCGTAAGAAAAAATATGCCGCCTTCAGAGAAAGTGTTGGCATGATACTGTTCATCAGTTCGATCAGTGCGATCCTGGCTGTGGTCATGGGACTGATGTTGGCTGAGGGAGGGGGATACGATCGTGATCTGCTTTCTTCCCATAAATGGTGGGGTTTTGGCGTGGCTGGGTTTTCGGTGTTGGCCTGGTTAGGGAAAACGCAGCCTGCCTGGCTCCCTTTGAAGTCGATGATGCAGAAAGCCTATGTCCCACTCCTGGGCCTGGGGATTCTTAGCCTTGGCTTGGCTGGGCACATGGGCGGTTCCCTCACGCATGGGAGCGATTATCTGGTGCAGTATGCGCCGCAGCCGGTACGTTCATTGGCGGGCCTGCCGCCGAAAAAGGCCCCCAGAGAACCGATTACCGATGTGCAGGAAGCAGTGTTATTTGCTGATCTCGTCCAGCCAGTACTGGATGCAAAGTGTGTAAGTTGTCATCGGGCGGGCAAGAAGAAAGGGGGGCTACGCATGGATACGCCGGATCAACTGTTGAAAGGTGGCAAACACGGGGAGGCATTCGTTGTTGGTGAAAAGGACGAAAGCAATTTGTTCATACGGGTCAGTCTGCCTGAAGAGGATGAAGACCACATGCCCCCTGAAGGCAAAACCCCCATGACGGAAGACGAAATCGCGCTATTGGCCTGGTGGATCGATTCCGGGGCAAGCTTAGATCAGAAAATCGCTGAGATGGAGGTGCCTGAGCACATTCAGCCGGTGCTGGATAAATTGGGAGATGGGACATCGAAACCCGGTCAAGACGGTATTTTTGCTAAGTCCGTTCCGCCAGCTGATCCAGCAGCAATAGAAGCCCTTCGGGCCGAAGGGGTACTGGTGCAAGCCATTTCGCAGGAAACCAACTTCTTGCAGGTAGTGGTTCAAAAAGACACCACCCCTTTTGGGGATGCCCAAATGCAGTTGTTGCTTCCGCTCAGAGAACAAATTACCTGGTTAGATCTTCAACATACCGAAGGAGATGACTATTCCATCTTGGCGCAAATGCCGCATCTCAGCCGCATTCACCTCGAAAATAGCCCGGTGGAAGATGATGATTTGCAACATCTCACCGGACTGTCTGAGTTGAATTATCTGAATTTGTATGGAACGGCGGTGAGCAATGCCGGCCTGACGCATTTGGGCAAACTGACCAAACTGGAAAAACTTTTTCTCTGGCAAACGCAGGTTGATTCAACGGGTGCGCTTGCCTTACAAAAAAGTCTTCCACAGGTCGAGTTTAACCTGGGTTGGTAGCCGATGTCTTGGTCCGTAACATGAAAGCGGAAATGATCGAGACCAGGAGGCCAAAGGGTAAAACAGTGGGGATCATGGCCAAAGAGCCAAGGATCTTATTGTCCCAAACCGCTTCATATTCCTGCTTCAAAGTGGTTATGCGCTGTTCAATTTCGGCTTCTGACAGACCGCTTTCCCGAACCTGTTCAATGGTCCAGGCCAGATACTTTTGGCTAAAGTCCGGATCAATCCATTCGTAGTAGGCATAGGAAAACAGGGCAAACATGATCGCCGCAATGAGACTGATCAACAGACCTGTCCCAACTGCTTTGCCAAAACTGATGATTCCATTTAGCTCTTTATCCCGCAGGCGCTTGATCCCGAGATAGACAAATACAGTTGACAGAATGATACTGGCAAAGCCGACAACCTCCTGCATCGCATAGTCTGGTGGATCATTGTCCAGGAGAAAAGCGACAAAGGAAATGGTCAGCATGATCAGGCCACTGAGGAATCCGTATAAAAGGCTGGTTCGCAACATCATGGGTGTAAATTAATAAATGATCTGATGCTGCAAAGGAGGGAAAGATTGGATAAAAATAGCTCACCCATTCGCATGATTTGCCCCTGAAAGGCCTCATCCGAATGGGTGATTTTATAAAAATGTAGCCTAGAGGATGATTTTTGTCCGCAGATTCATCGCTGCTCCCAGGCGGATCTCTACTACATACAGTCCAGCCGGAAGCTCCGGCTTGCGAAAATAGAGATAAGAAGATTCCGCCTCAATCGGGTCGGCATGGATGCGATGAACCAAGCGTCCGCTGAGATCGTAGAGACTTACCTGGCTGTTACCAGAGATCGGCATCCCGGAAATGAGTTCTATCTGCTCATTGCTGCAGCGGGCGGCAAGTGTTGCTGTTGGTCCAAAGCATTCCTGTCGGCCCATACGCTCCATGAAGGCGTTGAGATTCATATTCTTTGTACCCTTTCCTAATTTTCCCACCACGCGATTGCCCTTTACCTCCAGATGAGTAACGGCACAGGCGAGGAAGGTGAAGTCTGCTTCGTTATATGCAATGCTGGACCAGTCGGTGAGAGACAAAACCAGGCGATCACCTTTTTCAAAATTCTGGGTACCCATGCTACACATATTTCCTGTCACGGTGATGGTCTTTTTGCTGGAAGTGCCTTTGAGATAGGTATCAATCTCAAACTTCATGCTGGCGTCATTGGATTTACTGACCACTTTGCCAATGGCAATTAGGTCGGCATATTCGGTAAACTCACAAAAACCAGCTTCCTCATCATAAAAGCATGAACAGGCCCAACTGCTGGAAGCCAGTGTGATCAGGATCAAAGAGAGAAAAATTCTTTTCATGAGATTGGTCTTTTCTTGGGAAACGACCTGAAGATAAAAAGTGCTGCACGAGTTGCGAATTCTTTTTTTCAAAGCCTTCACACATCACTTTCTCTCTATCTTCCTTTCAAACCCAAATTTTTTGACCGATGAAAAAAAGTATTCTATGCCTCATGTGGATGATTGGCAGCATCATGATGTTACAGGCTGATCACCACGAAGACCTGACCCGTCAGTTTGTGCGCGGTGATGCAGGCGTCCAATCCATGAGTGTGCTGCACTTTGGCCCTGAAGGTATTCTCTTTGTTGGTGATGCCAAAGCTGGAAAAGTAGTTGCCTTAGATCTCAATGATCGTACACCCAACGACAGCAAGGAAGGCTTCCGCATGCTGGATATAGAAACGACTTTGGGCAATTTACTGGGAGTAGAAGCCAAAGGTGTGGTGATCCATGATGTAGTGGTCAACCCCATTTCCCAAAATATCTATCTGGCAGTTTCTCGCTCTGACGCCAATCAATTGGGCTTTTGGAAATCTGCCAATGATCTGGCTTATGCAAGTCTTTTATTGAAAGTCGACCCAAAAGGGAATATCGAAGAAGTAGATTTGACGGATATTTCTCACTCCGCTGCGACTGTACCGAGCGTCATCAATCCTGGTAAGCAAAACTGGCGGAAAAGCGATCTGCGAACCGAGGCAATTACCGATATCGAATATGCAAATGGAAAGCTGTACGTAACCGGCCTGTCCAATGAAGAATTTGCTTCTGCCCTGCGGATCTTATCTTTTCCGTTTGCGGATGATGCGGAATATTCTACCCTGGAAGTTTTTCACGTTGCACACGGTAAGTCGGAGACCGAAGCACCAATCCGAACCCTTCTGCCGTATGAGCTGG
>JBCBZF010000978.1:0-2766 GCA_039815525.1 Bacteroidota bacterium
AAATCAGTTTCAAACCCTGGTTTCCCATGCGACTCCGTTTTTTCAATCGCTGGTTATATGATCGTTTGATGACTCGTCAGATTCAAAGAATTGTCGCCGCCATTCCAGAATCAATCGATTTACTGTGGTCATTTGAAGCCAAAATTTATACGGATCTCCGGCTTTTTCAGGCCAAAAGTGTGGTTTATCATCCGGTTGATCTTCTGGTGGAAGACATCTCGCATACAGTCGGGGAATCGGCCGATGTGATTTATTCTGTTTCACAGAGTATCCTCGATCAATTTGGGGAGACCACTGTGCCCAGACACTTCATCAATCATGGTCTGGGGATTCCTTTTGCCCAACAAGCAGCGCAACATTTGGAAAAAGGGGTTGCATCAACCCCTGAGAAGTCTCGACCAGTTCGGATCGGCTATGTCGGCAATCTGATGTTGCCAGTCATTGACAGAAAAGTCTTTTTGCGGATTATCAGTGAAAATCCACAGGTAGAATTTTCCCTTTGGGGGCCATACGGAGGCGACAGCAATCTGGGTTCACAAGAAGATGAATCGCTTGCACATTTTATTCAAAGCCTCAAAGAGGCCGCCAATGTACATTTGAAAGGGCCGTATCCGCAGGATAAATTGGCGGTGGCCATGCAGGAGATGGATGGATTTTTGCTTACCTATCAGCATTTTTCCAAATGGTACGACCGATCCAACTCTCACAAAATCCTCGAATATCTCAGCACTGGTAAAGTGGTGGTTTCCAGTCTCATCAAAACCTATGAGCATCAGCGTGAGTTGATTCAAATGCCGGAAGAAGACCATGACACATACTTGCCGGAATTGTTTCAAAATACCATTGAAAATCTGGCATATTACAACTCAAAAGAACGACAAACCCAAAGGATACAATTTGCACTGGCCAATACCTACGCCAGACAGGTAGATCGAATCGAAAAGATCCTACTCAGCCATTCGTTATTGCAAACATCAAACACCCAAAATCATGTTAAAACCCCTGGCTAAACGCATTTTCAGTGCAATGGGACTGGAAGTCCGCCAAAAATCAGGCCGACGCGCCTCCATGACCCAATCTCTTTACCATCTCGCGAAACTGGGATTTAAGCCAGATGTCATCATTGATGTGGGCACCGCCTATGGAACAGAGCAGCTACTGGAAGTCTATCCGGACGTTCGCTATTTATGGATTGAAGCGTTGAAAGAATTTGAGCCAACGATTCAGCAATTGGCGAATAAATACACAGGCGATTACCTGATTTCAGCTGCTGGCAGTGAAGAGGGCGAGATCAGCATCCATGTCCACGATGCATTGACAGGCAGTTCTGTCTATGAGGAAGAAGATGGCCAGGAAGCCGATGGGAAGGCACGCACCATTCCCATGACGACTTTGGACGCTATCAAAGATCGCTACAAACTGGACCAAAGCAGTTTGCTGAAAATTGACGTTCAGGGTGCAGAATTAGAAGTGCTGAAAGGAGCCAAAAGTATTTTACCTAGCTGCGAAGTCATCCTGCTGGAAGTATCATTGTTCCAGTTCCAGAAAGGGGCGCCTGAGTTTTATGATATTGTGGCTTATTTGAAGGAAATTGGGTACGTGGTATACGACCTGGTAGACGGTCATAACCGACCTTATGATGGCGCGCTGGCTCAGAAAGACCTTGTATTCGTCAAGGAAAACGGCCGTTTTCGAACCTCACACAAATGGGCTAGTGAAAACGAGACCAGACTGGCGACCGAGAAAAACAATCAGTCAAAACTTAACCACAGCATCTGAATGCGTGCGGTAAAAGTTTTTGGCATTGGTTTTCATAAAACCGGGACCTCCTCATTGGGGGAGGCCCTCAGGATACTTGGTTATCGAAACATTGCCAATTACACGCCCGATCTGTTGCCAGCCATACAAGCTTCTGATTGGGAGACCGTCTATCAGTTTTGCGATCGACATGATGCTTTTCAGGACAATCCATGGCCATTGCTGTATCAGCAACTTGATCAGCGTTATCCCAATAGCAAATTTGTCCTCACCTATCGGCCAGCAGAGAAATGGCTTCAATCGGTGCGCAAACATTTCGGCGGCTCCTCAACGGCCATGCGGGAATGGATTTACGCCGGACATGGCGATCCAATTGGTCAAGAATCTCTTTATGAAACGACTTATCGACAACATATTGAAGCGGTCAAAACCTATTTTTCAGATCGTCCACAAGACCTTCTGATATTGGACTGGGCAAAAGCTGACGGATGGGAAAAACTCTGTCCTTTTCTGGACGTGCCAATTCCAGCTAAGCCATTTCCTCATACCAATGCCGCCAAAGACCGCAAAGCCATCAATCATCTCAAACACCGCATCAAAAAATTTTTTATTCGATAAATGCCCCTTTCCCCTGCCATATCCATCATCATTCCCACCCTTAACCGCTACGAGGACCTGGCCAACACGCTGCTTGATTTGCAGCGTCAAAGCAGACAGGACTTCGAAATTTTGGTCATTGACCAATCAGTTGAGGCCCAGGAGATTCACTGGCCGGATGACAGACTACGTTACTTACAGCTCGAAGAGCCTTCAGCTTCTGCCGCCCGAAACCTGGGCATTCAGGAAGCCCGCGCAGATGTGTTGTTGTTTATGGATGATGATGTGATCATTGAAGATGTGCGCTTTCTGAACAATCACCTGCGGCATTATTTGAATCCAGAGATTCCCGGTGTAGTCGGATGTGCATTGGAATTACAGCAGAACATCCGCTATCACCGACACTGGATG
>JBCBZF010000144.1:0-9181 GCA_039815525.1 Bacteroidota bacterium
AATTTCTTCAAGCGTGAGAGAGTGTTCTACTCCAATGCCAAAATACAGGCGGATGACTTCTGCTTCCCGCTGGGTGAGTGTACTGAGAGCCCTTTCTACTTCTTTGCTCAAACTTTCGTTGATGAGCTGGTTGTCTGGATTGGGTTCAGCATCATTTTCCAGGACGTCTAGCAGGCGGTTTTCTTCTCCCTGAACGAAAGGTGCATCGACCGAAACGTGGCGACCAGAAATCTTGAGGGTGTCGGAGATTTCATCCTCACTCATGTTTTCCAGTACTTCTGAAATTTCTTCCGGTGATGGCTCCCGCTCAAACTCTTGTTCAAGTTTGGAAAAAGCTTTACCAATTTTGTTCAAAGCACCTACCCGGTTCAGTGGCAGACGGACAATCCGGGATTGCTCTGCCAGGGCTTGAAGGATACTTTGACGAATCCACCATACTGCATAGGAAATGAACTTGAAACCACGGGTCTCATCAAAGCGTTTTGCTGCTTTGATCAAACCAAGGTTTCCTTCGTTGATCAAATCTCCCAGAGACAAGCCCTGGTTTTGGTACTGTTTTGCTACCGAAACCACAAATCGTAAGTTGGCTTTGGTAAGCTTTTCCAGTGCGATTTGATCACCTTGCTTGATACGCCGCGCAAGTTCCACTTCCTCATCCGGGGTCAACAACTCGACTTTCCCAATTTCCTGCAGGTATTTGTCGAGGGACTGCGACTCCCGGTTCGTGATCTGTTTACTGATCTTTAGCTGTCTCATCTATCGCGCGAATAAAGATTTTTCCGGTGTGTGTGGAATAAAAAAGGGGTCGATCATTCTAACTTGCAAAGATACGGCCCTGCTAAGTCAGTTGCAAGCTATACCCTTACGTACAAAACGTGCGGGAAGTTGCCAATGAACCATACTTTTCTTTACAGACGTTTGACTTCACCCGATTGTCACATATTTACTTTGGAATATAACCAATTATTCAGGACGCTGGTTCTTCTGAGGGGAAAGATTTTCAAAGAATCTGACAACTTTCATCCTGTTGAAATTTTACCAGAGAGAGAGAATCTGCTGTGTATCGCTTTCTGTCGCCATATTGCTTTGCAAATACCGATTTGCGAGAATTATCTTAACTTCTGACAGGGGTAATATTCCGCAAAAAAAACATGAAGGCATCAGAACTCATTCTTCGTCCCAATGGCGCCGTTTATCATCTTAATCTGCTTCCTGAGGACATTGCAGATACGATCATCTTTGTCGGTGATCCCGCTCGCACTGAAATGGTTGCGGCTCATTTTGAGCGCATAGATTGCCGCAAAGGCAGCCGTGAGTTCCAAACCATCACGGGTTGGATCGGCAAGAAACGCCTTTCCGTCCTTTCGACGGGCATCGGTACCGACAACATCGATATTGTATGGCAGGAACTGGATGCCCTGCACAACATTGATCTGCACACGCGCCAGATTCGTGCAGACCTGCGTCAATTGACGGTCCTGCGTCTGGGTACCTGTGGCGGCTTGCAGGATGACTGCCCCCCGGATACCCTGGTACTGAGCCGCTGGGCAATTGGTGCTGATGGGCTGATGCATTTTTATGCGCCAGAAGCCTCTCCGGAATTGCGCGCTTTTTCTGTCAGCTGTAGCGCCTATTGCCAGGCCGCAGGCTTTTCGGTACCCGTCTATGGTGCACAGGCAGATCAATCAATCTGTGATCACATTGCTGCTTCAATGGATCTCAGAGAAGGCATCACCCTGACAGCGGCAGGCTTTTACGGACCCCAGGGAAGAGACCTCGGCCGGATACCCTTGCGGATTGCGGATTTTCCTGAAAAAATGGCAGGATTTCGCTACGAAGGTCTTCCATTGCTGAATCTGGAAATGGAAACTGCAGGCATCATGGGATTGGGAAATGCCCTGGGACACCGCACTGCCTCGCTTTCTGTTATTCTGGCGCAACGATCAAGAGGCCTTTTCTCCACCAATCCAACTGCCGCTGTCGAACATTTGGTCAAACAAGGTGTGCATGCTCTGGTTTCTTATTAAATGATGGTTTGCAAAATCCGGATGATCCGTATCTTTCGTTTTTAGGCATACCTGGTAGATTGGGAAATTTGATTTATGGGCTTCAATAAAGTATTTGTTTCTGTATTGCTTCTGCTACTGATCAGTGGTTATGGTTGTCATAGCGTGAAGCCATATTACAACCGCGCCAACCGTGGTTGGCAATTCCAGACGCCAGATGTTCAGGCTGGGATCAATCACCAGGTGTACATGATTGGGGACATGGGTAAGGTAGGGAGCAAAGCCAGTGAGCGGGTGGTCAAGATGCTTCGCGCCCAGCGGGAAGCTGATGGCGGGAAAGGGACAGTACTGGTTTTGGGAGACAATTTGTATCCATCCGGCATGGTTGCGCTGGATGATCCGAAACGCTCGGCATATGAAGCCCACCTGGCCAAATTTATGGCCACTTTCAGAGACATTCCAGGGCAGGGCTTTGTCCTACCTGGAAATCACGATTGGAATGACGGTAAAAGTGGTGGCAAAGAGGTGTTGAAATGGCAGGAAGATTATGTCAGAGAGTACATGGGGCATGACAAGGCTTTTTACCCCAAAAACGCCTGTGGAGATCCTGAAGTAATTGAGGTAACGGATAAACTGGCCATCATCATCATTGACTCTCAGTGGTATTTGCACAATTGGACCTGGGAAAAAAACATGAATGAAGGCTGCGAGTTGCAGACCCGGGGTGAATTCGCAGCAAAACTGACAGAACTGGTTGATGCCAACAGCGATAAAAATCTCATCATCGCCACCCATCATCCACCCATGAGCAATGGTATTCACGGTGGCTATTTTCCGATCAAAGACCACTTTTTTCCTCTTACACATCTCAACAAAAAATACTACCTCCCCCTTCCGGTCATCGGGTCGCTCTATCCGATGATGCGTTATATGGGCCTCTCTCCTCAAGATATTCCTCACCCACTTTATCAGGAATACAATCAAGTGCTGGAAGATGCCACCTTTGATCATCCGGACGTGATCATTGCGTCGGGCCATGAACACTGTATGCAGCACTTTCAAAAGAACAACAAAAACTACATTGTCAGTGGTGCGACCTCTAAATATTCCTATGTCCGACCGGGACAGGATGCGGAATTTGTCTATGGACGGGAAGGCTTTTCCAAAGTGGTATACTATGAAGATGGCTCAGTATGGATGGAGATGTGGGCGCCGGATGATAAAAATCCCAAAGGGCAACTCCTGTATCGAAAGCAGTTGAAAGAAAAAATTATTTCCACCTGGGAGGACTTGCCCAATGAATATACTGCCATGCCTGATTCAGTTGCGGATGTGGCTGGCCCGGAATACAAAGCGGGTCCTTTAAAAAGACTGTTATTAGGAAATCTCTATCGCAATGTATGGGCTGCAACTGTTAACTGGCCGACTTTGGACCTCCAAAATACCAGGGGCAATCTGGTTCCTATTAAGCGTGGTGGGGGCAATCAGACGCAAAACCTTCGCCTGGGTGCCGGTAACAATCGCCAATTTGTAATCCGATCGGTGTCCAAGAAACCCTTTTCTGTCTTTCCCGACGTCCGCAATTCGGTGGTGACCTACCTGGACCGTAATCTGGTGGCAACGACTCATCCCTATGCGGCCATGATCATTCCGCCACTTGCCAGTGCTGCTGGCGTTTATCATACCAATCCGGTTTTCTATTATGTGCCGACGCAGCCTTACCTAGGGGATTTTGCTGATATTTTTGGCAATCGATTATACCTCTTTGAGGAAAGACCCTCCGAAGGCCAGGTAGACGTGGCTAGTTTTGGCAATGCGGAAGACATCATCTCCTTTACCCGACTCAATCTCCGACTGTATGACTCACCGAAGCACAGGGTTCGACAGGACGCCGTCTTGCGTGCCCGTTTGTTTGACATGCTGATCGGAGACATTGATCGGGGCGATGACAATTGGCGTTGGGCTGCATTCGAGGAAGGAGAAACCACCTGGTACGAACCCATTCCCAGAGACCGTGATCAGGCCATGCTGAAAGTCAATGGTTTATTGCCCTTTCTGGGAACGCGAAGTTGGGGGGCAAGGATGTTTCAGAATTTTGGGCATGAGGTTCCCGATGTGAAAGGTCTGAATTACAATGCCCGCTGGTTTGATCGGTTTTATCTGACCGAAATGGACCGCGATGATTGGTTGGATGCCGCCTCGACCATGCAATTACGCATTTCGGATGCAGATATCCGGGAAGCGGTCAACCGCTGGCCTCAACCAATCTATGCCCTAAACGGAGACGAAATCATCAGCAAACTGATCTCTCGTCGGGACAACCTTAGTGAGTTTGCTGAGCGCTATTATAAGTTTTTGGCCTGGGAAGTAGATGTGCTGGGGACAGATCAGGCCGAGTGGTTTGAACTCACGCGCCAAAATGAGGATGAATTGCTGCTGAAAATGTTCAGTCGGAAGACCAATGGGGAGAAAGGCGAAAAACGTTACGAGCGGCTCTTCAAACGTTCAGAAACCAAAGAGGTGCGAATATATGGACTGGGTGGAGACGACTATTTTGACATCAAAGGAAAAGCGAAGCGGGGGAGTCGTCTGCGCATCATTGGAGGGCGGGGCAATGACGTTCTGGTCGATAGTTCTGATGTAGGTGGAGGGAAGAAAACCAAAGTCTACGATCGAACCGATGGCATCAAACTCCAGGCCGGGAGGGAAGTGGTAAACCGCACCAGCAATGGGAGTCTCGTCAATCGCTATGACCGTGAAGCCTTCCGCTACAACAAATGGTTGCCACTCATCATCCCTGGCGTCAACGTAGATGATGGTTTCATCATCGGATTGGGGGTTCAATCCATTCGATATGGTTTCCGGCGCAAGCCCTATAAACAGAAGCAACAAATCATTGCTTCCATCGCCTCAGAGACACAGGCCGTCAATTTCAAATACACCCATGATTTTGTCAATGTATTTGGGAAATGGGATTTATTTCTGGATGCCCGTGTATTCACGGCCTCTCATGTGCGCAACTTCTTTGGCCTGGGCAATAACACTGGCAACGAAATACGGGATGATCGCGATTTCAATCGCTTGCGTTATGGACAAATATTTCTATACCCTGCGCTCAAACAAAGCTTTCGCGATGATCTGCACCGTATCTTGTTTGGACCTTTTTTCCAGAATACCAACCTTGAGTTCACACAGGGCCGCTTTGCTGCAGATACCCTGGCTTCGGGATTAACCGCAGATGATTTTGACACGAAAAACTATGGGGGTTTGCTGCTCAAATATCAAATCGATGGAACCGACAGCAAATTGGTGCCAAGGCGTGGCTTCAACCTCGATGCCTCCGTTGCATTCTTCCAGAATCTTCTCGTCAGTGATGAAAACTTTTTCCAACTGATGGGAGAGGTCTCTTATTATTATTCGCTGAACTTTCTCTCCAAAACCACTTTGGCCATGCGGGTCGGTGGTGCCGCCAATCTGGGAGAGTACGAAATCTTTCAGGCCAACACCCTTGGTCGACGCAATAATTTACGCGGCTTCCGGGCCCAGCGCTTTGCGGGGGATGCCAATTTTTACCACAACACGGAGGCACGTTTTGACCTCTTTTACTGGCAAAACCGGATCCTGCCCATGGACGTAGGCCTGCTAAGCTTTTTTGATCATGGTCGGGTGTGGGTTGAAGGTGAAACCTCCAATATCTGGCATTATGGCTATGGTGGCGGTTTGTATCTCAATTTCCTGAAGAAAGTTCCCCTTTCAGTTACTTACTTTTTCTCTGATCCAAGGGAGAACTTTCAGCGACTGGAATTCAATGTGGGCTTTTTCTTTTAGAGAAATGAACCCTCAAAATCAGTGGTTTGGGATTTTTCTGCCTCCCCAAACCACTGATTTTGAGGATATGTCGAACGGAGCGTCTGGTCATTTCCCCCCCCTTTTTACATTAACCGCCCACCTGCTGAAAGTAGACGATCAGTGTAATCAGGAAGACGGTTACCGCCACCACCAGACCATACATAAAAATGTTGTAGGAAAGGCGCACCTGCCGGTACTTTTTGTCCAAAACCACGCCAAGGTAGTAGATGTCAATGCCCATATTGTCATAGACCAGCATTTGATCCTCTTTGAGCTCATGCAACTTATCCAGGAAGGCTGGCAGCTTGAAGTTGACAAAGTTGCCAAAGAAAAGGACACTCTTTTTGTTTTCATGCAGGTCAAAATCCTCCGGAATACTTTGCTTGGTGATTTGTGGGCGGGCCGAAACCACCGCCACAATGATGGAGCCCAGAGAACTCAGCAAAAGAATGATCAAAGGAGCCAGAAAGAGATAATTTTCCTTTACAGTCGTCGGATCAAGTAGGGTCAGACTAGATGCCACCAGCGTGATCGTACCAGAGAGGATCAGTGTATTGATGCTGATCATCATATTGGCTTTGCCGTCAGCCATGGAGCTCAGGTTGATATGATTGCGGTAGGCCGTTCGATACATGGTGTCAATGCCCCGCCCAAATTCCTTACCTGTTTTCTCACGAATGTTTTTACTTTTGGCCTTGGCAATGATGCTCTTTTGGTCATCGATGTGGTCCAGCTTGGGCTCATCGAATTTTTTGCGGCCATATTTGGTGAAAAAGCGCGCTGATAGCAGCATGTCCTGCACTTTTTCCTCCCATTCCAGATCTGTGTATTCCTTTTTGAGAAAATGCTCCTCCTCCAGGCGTAACAGATTGGTGCGTTTGAGGAAGCTTTTATCGGCAATGACCGCATTGAGTCCATCATTGAGAACTTCTTCATCAATGCCTTTAGGTTTACGATTACGTTTTCCGGCAAAAAGAATTAATCGTGCCACCTCTGCACTTTTGTCCACATCGTAGCCTTCTTCAGCCAGAAAGACTTTGGCCATTGCCGCACTTTTTTCATACTGGTTTTTATACTGTTCTGTGAAACCAGCGGCGTGGAACCAACCCGCCAAGAGAAGCGATTCAATTAGTTCATCACTGAGGCTTTGTTTGCGGCCAATCTTCTCAATCAGTGCCACTGTGTCCCGGGTGTGAACCAGATTGTGATAAAGGTGCTGGGCAGTAAGTTTGGCTTTGAACAAAGCCGTGATGCGGTTTGCTGCCCGGTTTAGTAGTGTGTCGTCGTTTGCCATAGGCGAAAGAATGATCCGTGGAAATTAAGAAAATTTGGGGGATTCGAACTTGTTCAAAAATCGCAGAAGATATTTTCAGGGTATCCTTGGGATGAATTGGGAGGAAAAATCTTACGATTGGCAGATTAACATAGTAAGGTATAAAGAAAAAAAACATCTTCAGATTTCGTCTCACGCAACTACTTCTCCATGAAAAAGATACTCCTGGGCCTATTGGGTTTGTTGTTGGTTATTGTGATGGTTATCCTCTTGGTAGGCCCTGATACAATCATTATTGGGATTATTCGACCAGATCATGATTTTGATCCTTCCCGCTCAGCCGCGCCTCCGGATTACCGGCAATCACACAATTGGGCTGCTTTGCCAAATCTTGAGGATTATGCTGACTTCCGACCGGATGGAGTGGAAAAAGATCCTCTCATGGATGAAGTGGATGTATTTTTTATCCATCCTACCACATACTACCTCGGCCATGATTGGAATGATCCTTTAGATCCTGGCTCCGGTACCCGCCACAATACGGATGTCATCCTGGCCAATAATGCCAGTATCTTCAGTGATGCCCGTGTGTATGCGCCCCTGTATCGGCAAGCGACGATTGTGACTTTCCTGAATATGCAGGGGAGCAATGAACAGCAAGCACTTGCATTGGCCTATTCGGATGTTGAGCGGGCATTCAGACATTACCTTGACCATTGGAATCAGGGGCGTCCATTTATCCTCGCCGGTCATAGTCAGGGAAGCTATCATGGCAAATTGATCCTTGAACAATTTATTGATGGGAAGGAACTGGCTGATCAGATGGTGGCGGCTTATCTTCTGGGTACAACTGACATAAAAGAAGAAGAAGTGGCTGGCTGGCAAAACGTTACGGTCTGTGATGCACCAGATCAAATCAATTGTGTCATTTGTTGGGGAACTTATGCAGATGGAAGCATTGAAGAAAATCCCTGGCCGACTGAAGGAAGTGTCTGTGTCAATCCGCTTACCTGGCGGCAAAGTGGTGAATTAGCCCCAAAGACTTTGCACCGTGGGTATGTGGCAGAAGTTGGGACACAAGCTGTCAAAATCATGGGAGAAGATACCGCAGAAGACCGTGAGATTCCCGCTTTGGGATCTCCCATTCGCGGGCATACCTCTGCCAGAGTCGAGAAGGGGGCTTTGCTGATCGAAGAGCAGCCCCAACTCCAAAGCCTAATGGAAGGGAACTATCATGGGCAGGACCTGTCGCTCTTCCACATGGACATCCGGGAAAATGCCCCTCTTCGTTATCGCGCCTGGTTGAGAATACATACAGATTCCCTCGCTCCTGTCGGAACGCCGTGACAAAGATTGCGTAAGACTTGGATAGTTGAGCCGGGATGTATTACTTTTGCATCCACGCTGCCCGCGTAGCTCAGGGGATTAGAGCGTTGGTCTCCGGAACCAAAGGTCATAGGTTCGAATCCTATCGCGGGTACTTTCAGGATCAATCATTTGTTGGTTGATCCTGATTTTTTTCTGCTCCTTCCAAAACTTCTCCTTCAAACTCTGTCTGAACCACTTTTGCATCCAGACCCTGCTCCCGTAGGTAGCGGCTGTATATCTCAGAATAGCCATGGGTCACGAAGACCTGCTCCGCACCCGTCGCAAAGACGGCCTCATTCAAGCCATCCCAGTCGGCATGGTCTGACAAAACAAAGCCGCGGTCTGCGGCCCGCCTTCTTCTGGCGCCCCGCAACTGCATCCAGCCGGATGCCATACCCAGAGAAAAAGGCATGAAACGTTTCACCCAATTGGAATTGGCTGCGCTGGGCGGGGCGATGATGAGGGCCTTACGGAGGTCTGCCTTGGTGGTCTCCCGCCGAATCTGGGTGCTGGCTTGCAAGTTGAGGCCGTGTTGGCGCAGGACTTCATTGGTGTTTTCAACCGCACCGTGGGTATAGATGGGACCAATGGAAGCGTCCACGCCCTGCAAAATGCGCTGGGCTTTGCCCAGGGAGTAAGCGGTGATGAGTGAGGCAACATCCTGTTCGGCATTGCTGCGCCACCA
>JBCBZF010000140.1:0-9209 GCA_039815525.1 Bacteroidota bacterium
GAGCACGTTCAATGTTCAGGGAAAAACTCTTCGCCATCACCCCTACCCCATACTGCGTCAGTTTTGGTTCTCCGCCACCCAACCACCTGCTTTTCGCTTCCAGGACACGGGCCAAATTTCGGGCAATGGCATACGGTACTTTTTTCTGTACTGGCGCCAATCCCATGGCTTCAAACAGATAATTGACTTCATCCCAAAGATTGACGGGCTGACCATTCGAAATGTTGTAGGCTTGTCCACAGGCAGAGACATCTGCTTTCAAGGCACAAATGATCGCATCGATCAGATTGCGCACACAAGTGAAGTCCGCCTGATTGGTCCCATCACCGATAATCCGCAAGCGTCCGGTTTCATACGCACGCATCAGGCGTGGGAAAAGCACGCCATCTTCCGCCCCAATAATGGCCCGTGGGCGCAAAGAAATGGTCTCTCCACTGAGTCCGTTTCGACTGAGGACAAAACGTTCCGCCTTGAATTTGGTCTCGGCATAGGCATTGACAAAACGCCTGGGCAAAGGATCAGATTCACGGATGTTCAAGCGATCAGTATAGTCAAAATACAGGCTGGGAGTCGATATATAGACGAAACGCAAAATGCCACTTTCCGCACCCAGATGCATGAGTTGGGAAGTAAGGCGAACATTGGCATCAAAAAACGCTGCGTAGGTCCCCCAGGGAGAAGAAAGCGCCGCACAGTGCACCACATGATCAACGGATAGAAGTACTTCTTTGGCAAAGTCATCATCCATCAGATCACCGGGCCGAAAATCAATGCCCAACTCGGTAAACTCCTGGTGGCGCCGCAGATTGCGGGAGACTGCCAATACCTCGTAATCGGGATGCTGATGGAGGGCTTTGGTCAGCCTGCCTCCCAGAAAACCGGATGCACCGGTAACCAATACTTTCATATCCTAAAATTGCAAAGCAATGCCGCCCAAAGAAAGTCCGGCCGCTGTCCCTGCCAGCAAGACTTTGTCCCCCTTCTGAATACGCCCCTGGTTCAGGCACTCTTCCAGCCCCAGGGCAACCGAAGCCGAAATACAGTTCCCATAATCCTTCAGTCCCTGGTATACATTCTCAGATTTGAGGCCAAACTTCCGAATAAAAAACTCATTGCCAAACTTACTGGCCTGGTGCGGAATGATCATGTCATATTGATGCAGGGGGATACCAGTTTTGGCTTCCAAATGGTCAAAGAAATCACCCAGATGCTGAAAGGTAGCCTTGAGTAATTTTTTCCCCTGCATGGAAAAGTAAAAGTCTTCCCGTCTGGCGTCTGGATCAAAGCCCAGCAGACGATTGCCGCCAGCGACCACCTGGGCATAACGCGCGCCCTCGCAAAAATTTTCAAAATGGCTGCCGATAAAGGAAAAACCTTCTTCACTTTGCTCGATGATACTGGCGACTGCAGCATCCCCAAAGAGCGAAAAAGTTTTGAAGTCCTCTCGATTGAGAGAACGGGAAGCAATTTCGGCTGTTGTCAGCGCCACGCCATGCAGCTTACGGGCCTCCATCATGGCCAGGGCCACGTCCAGCCCAACGATAAAGCTCAGACAAGTGGCATCCACATCGAAGCAGTGGGTACGGGTTTGCTCTGCTCCCATTTCCTGTTTGACCAGACAGGCATTATAAGGAATCGGCTGATCATAGGTACCACCCGCACAGATCAACATATCCATGTCCGCCAACTGCCGATGGCTGCGATCGAGGGCGCAATTGAGGGCTTTGACCGTCATGGAGGCAATGCTGTCGGTCTCGGCAGCGAAATGGCGAAAACGCACACCGGAATTTTTCATCACCCATCCAGTCCGCATACCAGCAATTTGTTCAATGGTTTCAGAAGGAATGGCCTTACCCGGCAGATATTTGCTAATGGCTTGAAAGCGAAATGTGGTCATGTCTCAGGGAAGTTTGTTTGTTGACAAAAGTCGATTCTTGGTGGTACGATCGGACAGCTTGGTGGGGAATTTATACGAAGGTATCAGAGAATCACTATCTGTAAAAAACGAATTTTGATTGGAAAGGACCTTTCAAAAAGGCTTTTTCCAGCACTTTTTTTCCATTGAGCGTCTTTTAGGAAAAAATGCAAAAGCGCTTCGGAGAAGTCAGACTTCTTACGGATTTACCCCAAAATCTTCTTTCATAGGCCTCTTTCCCATAATGAATGTTCGTTTTATCAACGGACCTTTGAAACAGTTCTCCACTTTTGACAATCAACCCTCTATTTTTTTCTGATCATGGAATTGGTTTACGGCAGAGGCCTCCTACTCATCTTATTGTTTATCGTAACAGAGCTGCTTTACCTCCGCTTTGTGCGAAAAGAATCCATTCCCTGGAAAGAATTGGTTCTGAATGCCAACTCCGGACATATTCTCCTGCTGGTCCTGCGCGGACTCAACCTTCTGGTCTACACAGGCATTTACCAGCACATCGGCTGGGGTGGCTTTCAGGCGCTACCGGAAATCTGGCAATGGGTCATCACGGTCATCCTGTGGGATTTCTTCTACTATTGGTCCCATCGTATGCACCACGAAATCCCTTTTCTCTGGAACATTCACAGCGTACATCATCAGGGAGAACATTATAGTCTCTCCCTCGGCATCCGCAACAGTTGGTTACAAACCCTGACGGCTTCCCCTTTTTTCATACCCCTGGCCCTGCTTGGCGTCCCGACCGAATTATTTATCGCAGTATCTGCCGTCAACTTTATGATCCAGTTTTACAACCACAACCGGATCGTCAACAAAAGCGGCGTGCTGGAATACTTCATGGTCACGCCTTCCCATCATCGCGTCCATCACGGTAGCAATCCTGAATATCTGGACAAAAATCATGGCGGCAGCCTCGTGATTTGGGACAAAATATTTGGGACCTTCAAAAAAGAAGACCCCAACATCAACATTCGCTACGGAACGGTCGAAAAGGTTCATACCCAGAGTCCTTTCTGGGCCAATGCAATTCCTTTTTTCCAGTATTTCAAGCTTCACCTAAAGGAGAGAGCCGTTAAAAAACAGTACGATTATCCGAGTCTGTACATTGCTTCAGGCGGGCTGGTCTTGTTTATGCTGTTGATCTATTACGTCTATGCCCAGCACAACTGGCCTGTTGCGCCATTGGCCATTCTGTTCGGCACCATTTTTCTGGGGACGCTTTTTCTGGGAGGAATAGCGGACAAAAAGCGGTCTTCCATGATTGCCTGGGCATTGATCAGTCTGGGTGCAGGGGTTGGGCTGATGATACAAGCCAGCATCCTCAGTGGCCTGAGTACATTTTCTGTGATTGCCTTCTCAAGCCTGCTGCTGCATGGTTTGCTGGCGATTCCGCAATTGTTGTGGATTGAGGGAAAGGAGCGAGTTGAAATATGTTAAAGGCCTCAGCCAGGAGAAAGGAGCATCTATACCGAACGTGAAATACTTTGGAAAAATAACAGCATTTCACTTTTCGGTATACCCTCAAAATCAGTGGTTTGGGAGAAAGGCAAATTCCCAGGCCACTTTCATTTGAGTATAACTCACTCCTCGCCCCTCTGAATCCCGGACTCCGATCCGGGACCAACTCGCCTTTCATCACCTTTTCCCGCCGTCCAATTGATCTTTCAGCGCTTCCAACTCTTCCCACTTTTCAGCCGCAGCCAATGCAGCCTGCTCAGGCCAGGTGGTCGGATTGTGCATCCGGTAGCGAGGGCCGGCCTCATCCAATACGGCTTTGAGATCAGCTACTTTTGCTTTTGCAACTGCTGCAAACGAATCAAAACCTGCCTTTTCTAACAAGCCTTTGATCTTTGGTCCCACGCCTTCAATGATGGTCAGGTCAATTTTTTTCTTACGTCTTTTGGGCTTCGGTTTTGCGGCGGCAACTGCTGCGGGCACGTCTACCACACAATTGTCAATGCCATAAAAAGGAGAGGGCACATAGGCATCCGCCCCGTCATCATTGGTCCAATGGGTGTGATCGATCAGATAACGGAATTCATAGCGATTCCCTGCGGCAAGCTCAACGACAGTCGTGTATTGACCATTTTTGGCTTTCATCTGAGGCGCCTGGGCCCAATCCCAATGATTGAAGTCGCCCAATACCCGGACATCACTGGCTTCAGGTGCGACGGAGGTATCAAGTTTGAAGGTTACTTTAACAGTTCCTTTAGCGGTGTTTTTTTTTGCGATTGACATGGTAGAATTTTGGTAAGTATTCTGTTGGGTCTTGATAACAAAAAAGGCACAAAAAAAATGCCTATCCGCACCTTGAGACGAAAAAATCTTACAAAGGATACCTGGGAAGGGTCAGAGGTCAGATTCGTATCTTTAGATATTTGACAAAATTACATTTCTCTCTCCTCTCCCCTGCCACCTCTACCCGCTCCATACATTCAATTCCATCTATTCATTGAACAGCATTTTACCTTTTTGCGTTATACTAGCATACAGGCGTTCAATCCTATCGGCATGCAATTTTCAGAAGTGGTCCTGGTGGACAATAAAGACAATCCCATCGGTCGGATGGAAAAGTTGGCGGCTCACGAGCAAGGGCTTTTGCATCGGGCTTTTTCGATTTTTGTGTTCAACCAGCAGCATGAATTGCTGCTCCAACAACGCGCTCTGCACAAATACCACTCAGCTGGCCTGTGGTCCAATACCTGCTGCAGTCACCCCTACCCTGACAATCCGATTGAAACCGATCTCCACGATCGCCTCCAATTTGAGATGGGGATGGATTGTCCATTAGAGTTTGGCTTTTCTTTTATCTATCAATGCAATTTGGAAAAAGGTCTGGTCGAGCATGAACTGGATCACGTATACATCGGCTATTCAGATACACCTCCTCAACCCAACCCAGATGAGGTGATGGATTGGCGGTGGATCAACCAGGCGGATTTAAGACGTGAGATCATCGAGCATCCGGAACGCTTCACCTTTTGGTTTACTGAGGTATACGAACGCGTTTTTAAGCTGCTTTGAGAGAGAAATAAACCCCTCAATTTCCTGTGAGAAAATATGTAGATTTCCTGGGCACTTGCGTTTTGATCATAAACACAAACCCATTAATCCTACATTTCATGAAAAGCACAGCTTTCCTACTACTGGCCGCTATGGCCTTTTCCACTGTATTTGCCCAGGATCTGCTTGTGAAGACGCAGCCCCAGGATGGCTATGGTCCACTGCCCGCCAGTCTGACCATCATCTATGATCTCGCTTCTCTTGGCATTCCTCCCCGCGCCAAAGACAGCCTCAAGCCAGTTCTCAGTGGCATCCCGGAAGACCTCACCTATTCTCTGGCGACCTCTCAAATCCTCAACTATTCGCAGCTCCTGTATTATGGTTATAAAAACGGTCTGACGGCGCGCAATGACTTTGATGCAAACAATGAACGTGTAAGCGGTGATCCAACTGAACTGACAGACCAAAATGTCAATGTATTCATCAATGTACTAATCGGCCTTGATCAGGATAGCCAGGCCATTTTTGTGCTGGATCAAAACGGAAATGCTGACTTTTCTGATGACAAACGCCGGACTTTACAGGATTTTTCCAATGCTGAAAACCGAGAGGAACTGATTGAAGAGAATCTTTTCCCGGTAACGTATCAGTACTGGAACGGGCGGGAGATTGTCGATGACAAGGTACTGGTTCATCTCTCCAAATCAGACATCATGCGGGAGCGCTTTCCGCTGGTGGCATTCTACGGCTTGGCGAGACATCGAACCGGGATCGTTCATTTTAATGGGAAGAAATGGCCGATACTGTTGTCGGGGGGACCTACGACTCTGTCTTACGACTATCCAAGTGTTGCTTTATTAGATAAGAAAGGAGAGATCATACCGAACTCCTCCGCCAGTCCGGGCGAATACCTGATTCTGCCAGATGAAGCGGGCTATCTCCGTTTTGAAGATGCAAGCAATGGGGGAGAGTTTGTCAAATTGGTCTCTGTTCCAGATGCAGTCGAACAAGGTGGTTCGCAAGTTGGCTTAAATGCATTGCCTCGGGAAGGCGAAAGTCTGACTGGGGAACACATTTCCCTCAAAGATTATCAGGGTCAGTATTTGCTTCTGGACTTTTGGGGTAGCTGGTGCGGCCCTTGTGTAGAAGAATTACCTTATCAGAAAAAGGCTTTTGAATTGTTTAAGGACCGTGGATTTTCAGCCCTGGGCGTGGCCATGGATGATTCGGCGGCCCTGACCAATTTTTTGGCGGAAAATCCTGTACCATGGAAACAAGTGTTCCAGAATTCGAAGGGTGAAAAAGAAATCATCAAAGCCTACAGCATCAGTGGTTATCCAACCACTTTTCTCATTGACCCCAAAGGAAAAATCATTGGCAAAGGCATCCGCGAAAATGCACTGATCGCCAGACTCTGCAAGTTACTCGGGACCGATGAGACGATTGCTGCGAAACTTATGGCGGGAAATCAGCTCTTTTCCCTCCCTGGTTATACAAAGGCAGAAAAAGTCATTCTACATCTCAAGCAGGACGAGGAGGTAAACGAACATGTGCTGTATCCCATCGATGGAAAATGGCAGTGCGGCATGGAGTTGAAATCGGGAGAATATGCCTATCAATTCGAAGTAGATGGAGAGAAAATGGCCGATCCGGATCGGCCATCAGATGATGAAGGCTGGACCAGTTTATCGGTAAAATAGCAGTTGTGCCGCTGATCCGGTTTGGAGAATATCCTGGATCAGCGGCACAAAAAACGCTCCGCATCGGAAGGGCGGAGCGCGTCAAAGAACTTCTCGTATGTGAGATCGTATTTGCCCCAATGGAGCAGCTTGCTATTTAATTTTTCCGATGGCGAGGTTCATCCCAAAGCGCAGATTGAACTGGCGGGCGTTCATCACATCAAGAGGGGCCAGAATATGGTCGCTGGCCGCATACCAAAGGAATGGTCCCAGTTTGATCGATAAATTGGCCCCGAGTACATGTCCCTGTGATCGCAGGCCGTATGACAAGCCCCCCGTAAGCCATTTTCCGACATCCTTACTGGCGGCCAGTGTCAAGGTCTTAAGATGTTGACCACGGTAAAACTCCGAATGATGCAGCAGACTCAGGCGCAGGGATTGAATGGGGCGAAAAGTGGCACTGACGAATACCTGGCGCGCCAGGGGCGTACGATAAGCAAGATTGCTTTCTGTCAGCTCAATTTCATTGAGAACAGAATCCCCCCATTCTCCAAAGTCAAAATCCGCCGCTGTCACTTCCTGTAGATCAAATCCCTCAAAGGCGATGCTGCCTTCAGCCTGGTATTGACGGGCCTGATCTGTCCATTTGATGGAACCCAGATCAAGGAGACTGGCACTGACTTCAAGGCGATCATTGATCTGATACACAGCGCCCAGATCGAGGGCAAAACCCTGATTGCCAGTCAGGGGATCGGCTTCATACTCAAACCCCAGATCATCCACACTGCCCAAATCGAAAACGGAAGCCCGCAAACCAGCATCGACATCCGCACGTAGTTGATAATATTCAGCACCTGTGGTCAGCGACAGATTGGACTGAAACGTCTCGATCTGGGCCATCCCAATCAGATATTTCAACTGGGCGCCTATTTGCAATTTCCCCAATCGATACGCACCACCAACGGCCAGTTCGTGATAGGCCAGCGCTTCAAAATCTGGTTGCACATTGACCGTCTGCCCGATGAATTGGGCGTTTCCATTCCAGGCCAGATCAATCAGTTCCCGAGGATAACGACCGTAAAAACTGGCGCGGGTCGATGCTTTCAAAGAAAGCTGAAGATTCCCCAAACGCAGGCCAACACCCAGCAATTCAGATTGCATGCGGGCCCGCACGAAGTTTTGTGCCTTCAACTTTGCCAGAACACCATTCATGTCCAGTTGGAGAGAATCGGTGCCAGGCTTTTCTACCAATACATCCGACAAAACAAATCCAGAATGCGAAAGGGAAAAAGAAGGCGCAGGCAGTACAATGTTGATCCGGTTGCGACTCAGAAAAGCCGGGTTGGTTTCGATGCGCTGAAATACGCCGGGCATGAGGTACAGGCTTTGGTCCCGTTGAGCAAGGGCCGGGTCGCTCATCAGGCCAAGGAAGCTAATGAGACAGGCAAAAATGTATAGCTTTTTCATGATGATTGAGCGATTGAACAAGAGGTTAGCGGCGAATCCGAACCCCCATTTTCAGGCTGGATGCATAGTCTCGGAAGATTTTGACCGGAACACTGCCATTATCTGTGGTGGCAAAACGTCCTCGCAGTCGCAACTGGCTTGTTTCTTTGAGTGCATCGAGTTTTTCCTCTGAAAAATTGACGCTTCTTTCAAAACTGGCTGGTGTGTTCACCACCCCATTTCCATCCACAGGGGCAGCTTCCATCAGAGGTAAGGCATTTTGAAACAGGGAATCCAATACTTGTCCGCTTGCATCTTCGAAGAAAACCTGCACATCAATCTCAATAGGCAGGCCATTTTCCAGCAACAGCACAAAGTCAGCGGAAGATACTTCGTCCAATTGGTCAAGATCTACCTCAAAACGATCCTCAACTTCCAGATCCCGGATTTGTCCTTCAATCGGGATATCCACAGCTAGCCCCAATCGCAATTGACTGGAATCAGTCATAAAACCGATCGTTGAACTGTCTCCTTCAGGGTGAGAACGCGCAGCCAAATCATAATTGATTCCTTCCGGCCAGGCGGAGATTGCTTCGGGAAGGTTGGAGTTGTCTTTGTTGAGGGTGATCGCGGTGGTACGAAAGCTTCCAGCTTCGTCCAATGATGGATGGTTCAGGATCAAGCCCTCTTCAATAACTGGTGTATTGATGCTCACCACACCAGCCTCTCTGGTCAGGATTTCCAGGCGGTCTACCTGTAATTCAATCGGAATTCCATAAGAATTGTCAATCAGGAAACTGACTTCTGGATCAGCAATGGCATAGGAAAAATCATTGTTGGCCACTTCCAATTCGAAGGTCAGAGAGTCCATTCCCAAAGACACATCAACCAGCCCAAAATAGCCCTCTGCATACTGATGAGAAAGATTGTCAAAAATGATCCGCGTATTCGGCAATTCGATTCGCGAACCATTGCTTTGTAAACGCGCATCATAAACAAGAATCATGTCTCCGTCAACTGGCGCTAACTCATAACCACTCAGGTCCCAGCTACCTTCAAAGTTCCCTACGGCACCAAAACTGACAGTTTCAGAGAATATTTCACCATTGAGACGAAAGTTTGGCAGACGAAAGTGAATATCTACGGGTGCC
>JBCBZF010000946.1:0-2891 GCA_039815525.1 Bacteroidota bacterium
AAGTTGAAGCATATAACAATGTCAGCATTGACATTGGCGATTATAGCATTCCCATTGGTCGGAATTATAGGAGTGAAGTCATGAAAGTACTAAATGAGAAAAATATCCTCCGCGAATGAATGACCATTTATGAGACGAAAGTTACCGCTTACGTCTCAACGGGGACGTTCATAGAAACTAGCTGGTTGCCCGTTATTTTTCAGTGTTAATTCAGGTATTGAAAACAACAATAACATCCACCTGAAGCACACAGGTTGAAAAATACGGGTCCTGGCCAGAATAGTTGATGTGTTCTTGTGCTGGGACCCTGTCTTTATTTCCCCATTTTCTTCTCTATCTCCGGGTGAAACCGCTCCCAGGCTGTCTTTAGTGGCCGAACCATCTTTTGCTGGCAGGCATAAAGGCTCACGCTCTCATCTGCGCATATCCGATTATCCGGTATCCTCCATTCCCCAATTTTGACCCACGTTTCAGGCAGAACACTGCCGACCCAGATGTCATGTACCAGGGCCAATTCTGTCTGCCTCGATTGGGTGAGGCTGTCAATGGCGGTTGGCGTATAGCGGCCATCTTGCCGCAATCTTCGTACGTCTGGATCAGATAAGCCAGTTAAGTCTGTCAGGCGGATATCCGTAAAATAGGTAATGGCACCGATGTCATTTGCTGCACAATGCGCGTTGGGGAAATGACGCTGTAAGAAGGTGGCCATTTGTATTTGTTGGTGGTAAATGTTTTGAGAAAAGACTGGACTTTGAAAGCTGAAAAAAGCAGCTCTTATGATAAATGGTAAGCTGATGCAG
Organism: Bacteroidota bacterium; assembly: GCA_039815525.1. Taxonomy (GTDB): domain Bacteria; phylum Bacteroidota; class Bacteroidia; order J057; family J057; genus JBCAWW01. The sequence continues at coordinate 801 of JBCBZF010000946.1, forward strand.
ACAATCAATCCCCAATGGGCCAGCTTGGAGAACTGATTGGGAAGATGCTGCCAATGGATTTGTCGAAACCAATCCAGACTGATAAAAAGACTTGCTCCGATAAGGTAGGCTTCGTAGCGCGCCCCACCAATGGCAGCGAAAGCCAAATGTAACGTCATGGCGACAAGAAGGGGCAGTGCTGTTTTGCTGGGGGGAGCAGGCCATTTCCTCAGCTGGAATAACAGCAGACAGAGGCTCAGGAGCATAAATGGATTGTCATAGAGTCCCTCTGCAATACGGCGCACAATTTGTAGCCAACTGCCCAAATCCAAACCTGGGACGCCACCTTTTCCACTGACTGAAAGGGGGAAAAAGAATCCACTGTTGATCCAGAAGAATAAGCCAAATCCGCAAAGCGCGATTGCCGCCCCCGAAATGTGTAGGCCAAGCTGTTTCCAGTCTTTGTGCAAAATATGTAATACGCTGCTACCAGCGATGAGAAACAAGCCTTCATAACGGATGCCAATCAACAGAAACGCAGCCAGAATGGTTTGCCATGCGCCTGATTTTGGTTTGTCCAATAAGCTGAGCCACCATAGTACCAGCAAGAGCTGTAATGTGTGTTCCATCCCGAGTAAGACCAGAAAAGGGAGCGGGATCAGGAGAATGAGCAGAGCGGATTCCCAACCTAACTGGACGCATTTTTGATTGAGCCAATGCACCAAAACTCCACCAAAGAAACTGTTGATGACCAATGGAAGCCAGGTCTGGTTGCCCAAGATGACCATCAGTATACTCAACAAAAGGGTATACAAAGGGGAAGAGGAAACCGCAGCGAATTCTCCGGGACTGATGCCCCAGATACCACTTTCCACCAATTGTTTCGCTACAGACAAATGGATGTAGCTGTCATCAAGCGGATAGATATAGGAAGCATCCGTTTTGAGAAGGACAAATAAAAACAAAAGGCTGGTTGGCAACAGATAGCTCAACCAGCCCCATACATATGTTTTGCGAATGGCTCGCATAACCTACTCATTCAGGATATTATGGCCCATTTTAAGCTTTTTGGTGAGCAGATAGGCTTCATTGTGAGCGTTCGGTGTGATTTCGATGGGCACATTTTCAATGATTTCGAGACCATACCCAATCAGACCAGCCCGCTTGGTTGGATTATTGGTCATGAGCCGCATTTTAGAGACACCCAAATCCCGCAGAATCTGTGCGCCAACACCATAATCACGTTCATCAGATTTAAATCCCAGCTCCAAGTTGGCTTCTACTGTGTCTCGGCCTTGCTCCTGGAGTTTGTACGCTTTTAGCTTGTTGACCAAGCCAATGCCACGTCCTTCCTGATTCATGTAGAGAACGACTCCTTTACCTTCTTCTTCGACCATCTGCATGGCCTTAGCGAGCTGGGGGCCACAGTCGCAACGACAAGAACCAAAAATATCGCCAGTGATACAGGAAGAGTGTACCCGTACCAGGACCGGTTCATTTGGATCCCATTTCCCTTTAACCAGTGCAATGTGATTCTCACCGGTGTTGAGTTGTCGATAGGCTACCAGGTCAAAATCGCCATTTTCAGTCGGCATTTTGACACCGATCTCGCGCTTGATCAGGCTTTCTTTTTTCAGGCGGTATTTGATCAGGTCTTCAATGGTGATCAATTTAAGGTCAAAGCGTTCGGCTACCTTGCGTAAATCAGGAAGGCGCGCCATGGTACCGTCATCATTCATGATTTCAACGATCACAGCCGCCGGTTGGCATCCAGCAAGTTTCGCCAGATCGATTGCTGCTTCGGTATGACCTGCTCGTCTGAGAACGCCCCCTTTCATGCCTTTAAGAGGGAATATGTGTCCGGGTCTGCCAAAATCTTCTGGCTTGGCTTTGGGGTCAATCAAGGCCTGGACTGTCTTCGATCGATCGTGGGCAGATATACCAGTTGTTACGCCATTTTTCAAGTAATCAACTGATACAGTGAAGGCAGTTTGATGCAGTTCGGTGTTTTTGCCTACCATTAAATCGAGTCCCAATGCTTCACAACGATTCTCTTCAATTGGTGCGCAAATCAGACCCCGTCCATGGATCGCCATGAAGTTAATGGCTTCG
>JBCBZF010000059.1:0-12649 GCA_039815525.1 Bacteroidota bacterium
AAAGCTGCATGAAGGAAACATAAAATTGAAATCCTCGCGACAGATTATTACCTTACTTCAAAGGAATAGCATTATTTTTGCAAGGGTAAACACATTATATACAGCGCCATAACGAACCTATACACGTCCCCATCATGCGAAATGGTCTTACGTCACTGCTTTGCGCATGTCTGATGCTGCTCACTGCCCAGCTTAGCGGACAGAATGCGACCAGCCTTGCCGCGAACCGTATCACGGAATTGCCTCAGGTATTGCTGGATTCCAATTCCTATACATTCGAAGTCCTCATTGTCAATACTGACCCAGCTTATGCGCTGACGAATGATTTATCACTTTATCTTTCGGTAGACGGAGATACAGGAACGCCGCTCGTCACCGGATTGACCATCTCCGATCCATTGAATCCTGGTGATAGTCTGTGGGTTTCGGTGGAAGATTACAATTTTGATGCAAGTCGTTTTGGCGGTGGTGGTATCACACACGATATTATTGTCTGGCCCATCGCGGCTGGGGTACAGGAAGTCGATTCAGCTCGTTTCCCCGTCCATTTCGTTGATACCAACAAACCACAATCCAACCATCTCGGGGTGAGTTCCAGCAACTTCCCCAATCCGGTATATGAAGGCAACAGCTATGATATAGCCTTTGCTGTTCATAACCAGCATCCCCAGCATATTTTCTATCGTCCAATAAGCTTGATGCTGTCGGTTGACGGCACAACGCCTGATCCTGTGATCGTGGAGGTTATGCCCACCGTTCCGATTCAGCCTGGTGATTTCCAGTTGGTACATCTGAGTGGTTATACCTTCACCCAAGCGGCGCTCGGAGGTGGTGGTATCACACATGATATCATTGTTTGGCCGCTAAATGGTGCCATCAATGATGAACCGCCTGTGACAGACAGTTTCTTTGTGTCCATTCAATATATCTCTGCTGCCGCATTTGAGGTGAAAGAGCCGGAAGTAACTGGTCTTCCAGGCATTGTCGATGGACAATCGGACTATACGATCGACATCAAGACGGTCAATCAGGGCCTTGCTGCGAATAGTCTTCCGGTTGAGTACTATGTTCAACTGGATCACCAGCCTCCTTTTATGATTGGCAGTCTCAACAACATTGTTTCTCCAGGAAATAGCATTACCATTAAAAACCTTGCCCTGAATCTTTCGAACTTATTCGACTTCTCGTCTAATGGTATGATCGGCTCACCTGATCAAATTCATACACTGAATGTGTGGGCAGAAGAACAAGGCAGGGACAATGCGCTGATGATGGCGAGCTTCCCGGTTATTATATCGGCTGAGTCTGACGAAGAGGCAGAAGAAAATATCAAACCATCACCTGGTTTGATCGGAACCATCGCTGAAACGTCTCACCTTACGCAAAAACCACACACCTTCAATCAACTTCAGGGTGAAAAAGCCAGCCTCCAATCGGTGACACGTAGCAGGCCATCCACCGGCTCCGATCAGTCTGCGATCTCGCCCCCTTCTAAGACTGCCAAAAGCCTGAGTTTAGCGCCTGGTAGCATCAAGGTATACCCAAATCCGGTCCAGGGGAAAGCAAACTTCCGTTTCGTTGCAGAGCGAAGTGGAGACATTCATCTGAGTATTTATCGTCTTACCGGACAAAAAATCTCACAGCAGGACCTGATGGTGAGTGCCGGTGAACAACAACTCAGTGCGAGTCTGCAAGGCCTACCAGGGGGCATTTATTTGTACAAAATCACTGGGGTAGGTGGTGAGTACAATGGCCGTATTATCAAAAAATAGACACTTTAATCACATAAACGTCCCGGTGCCTGGAAAGACATCGGGACGTTCTTTTTTATCAATCCTTTACATACGTTTCTACCCAACTCACTCCCACTATCTCAATAATTCCTTTAGGCACGTTCTTTTCACTACATCTAATATTATTACCACAAACAGGGCATTCACACTTTTTCCACAAATCACTTTATCATGATTGACTATTATCAGGAATCCCTATTTCTCCATGAAAAGCTTAAAGGCAAAATTCGGGTCAACGCCAAGATGGACATTCACAATACCGATGATTTGTCCCTCGTCTATTCTCCCGGCGTCGCAGAACCCTGTCGCCAAATCGCCAAAAATCCAGAAGATGTTTATCGTTATACCATGAAAGGCAATACGGTTGCCATCGTCAGTGATGGCTCCGCTGTGCTGGGCCTTGGCAATATTGGAGCAGAAGCGTCCATCCCGGTTATGGAAGGGAAAGCGATGTTGTTTCGCAAATTTGGTCAAATAGATGCTTTCCCCATTTGCCTCAACACGCAGAATACGGATGAGATTGTCGAAACGGTAAAGCGTATTGCCCCGGTTTTTGGCGGGGTAAATCTTGAAGACATCGCTGCCCCTCGTTCTTTTGAAGTGGAAAGCCGCCTGCAGGATATTGGGATTCCGGTTTTCCATGACGATCAGCATGGAACTGCCATTGTGGTTCTGGCTGGCCTGATCAATGCCAGCAAGTTTTTACAAAAATCGCTCCCTACCCTGCGGGTGGTCATCAACGGTGCTGGTGCAGCTGGTATTGCCATTGCGCGTCTTTTGCGCTGCCGCGACATTGATTCGGATCGTTGCATCGCAGTGAGTGATGTAATCATGTGCGATAGCAAGGGCATTATCCACAGCGGCCGCGACAATCTCAATTCTGCGAAACAGGAAATTTTGCACTACACCAACCGCAACAACCGGAAGGGCTCCCTACAAGATGCATTGGTGGATGCAGATGTCTTCATTGGGGTCAGTGTGGGGGATCTGCTCAAAGCAGAGGACATCCGGACCATGGCCAAAGACCCAATCGTATTTGCCATTGCCAATCCGACGCCGGAAATCATGCCGGAGGAGGCCTACAAAGGCGGTGCCGGTGTCGTAGGAACCGGTCGCAGCGACCTGCCCAATCAAATCAACAATGTTCTGGGCTTTCCAGGAATCTTTCGGGGTGCATTGGATGCCAGAGCGTCCCGTATCACCGCTGACATGAAACTGGCCGCCGCTGAAGCCATTGCAGCCTGCATCAGCGATGATCAGCTGGAACGTGATTGTATCATTCCACCTACCCTCAACCAAAGGGTGGCTTTTGAAGTAGCCAAAGCTGTACGCGAGTCCGCAGAAAAAGAGAGATCTGCGTAACTTAAGCCTTTCTGTCCACCCCCACAGGGGATGATATCCTGTGGGGGTTCGGACGATCTCATTATCCAATGCACCCTTCCTTATGCGTCGTTTGATCTATCTGCTATTTATCCTTCTCCCTGCCTCCGTTCTGGCACAGGAAGAATATGAAACGCATCTGGCTTCTATCCGGGCCTCTTCGTCGCAAGACAGTGCCTTTGTGGAGTACGTCATCAGGCAATTGCTTGATGGCCCGCAGGATTTGGTCTTTGTGTCCAATCGTAACCTATTGGACGGATTGTGTGTGAGCCATTGTTCGCAGCAGTTGGTAGAAATTCATGACACCCTTGCCAAAGGCAAACTGGTAGACATCAAACTTCAAACCGAGGAATTCGACAGTGCGGCCCATCAATATTCTTATTTCTCCGGTCCAGACAGTCTGATAGAAACCATTGATGGATTGGCAGCCTACGGATCAGTAGATGCCATTCCCCGACGCCAAATCAGTGGTCTGAGCATCAAATGGGGCAAACGGCAGCTTGAAATTCCGCAGGACGCATTTGAAAACCTTTACAATCCCAACCTCTGTCAAAGTGAGATTTTCCATCAGGCAGTCATGGCTTATCCGTCCATTGATGGGAAATACCTGTACGTCTATATCTATGGCGGACAAGGAGCTGGAACATATTTTGCCAAGTTGATTTTCGACAAAAAGCGTTACCTCAAAAAAATCGTGTCTGAATACAGCGATTTGATTCGCTACAATGCCTTCCGCTGGGAATTTATTGGTTATTAAAACGCGCCTTTTGGGATTATCTGCAAATCCAGACCTTTCCAACAAGCGGATTATGTGGATTTTCCCAAAAAGCTTGAAGCAATGCGCGAAAAGCGATTGGTGAAATTGGGAACAGCTGATGAACTTCACTTCAGCTAACAACCCTACACCACTTTCGATGAAAACCTTTGACCAATGTATCGGAGCGATTACGGCACCACACTTGCCGAATCTGCTTCGACTCCCGGCGGCTCCGCCGGACTGCCATAGCTGAGTCCATGCCCAAACGTATAGAGCGGATGATCAGTATCATAGGGTACATCCTCTGCCTGTCGGTGCACCTCCACCATGGATGATGGCATCTCAAAAGGCAGCTTGCCGCTGGGTGAAAACTCACCAAAGATCAGTTCAAGTATAATCTTGTCTTCACAGAAGAAATCAGCAATCAGGCCCCGGCTGGCCAAGCTGATGTCTGGGATCACTGCCGGACGATCCATGCTCATAACTGTAATGGCGGGTTTGCTTTCCAGAATGTTCAGCAAGCGTTGTTCTTCTTCCTCCGGGAAATCAAGACGGCCCTGATGAAAAAAGCGTTCCAGCAAGTATTCGCTGCGCGGTTCGTATGGTGTACTGCTTTTGAGCAGGACATAATCTGCTTCCTCGATATTTTCGGTTACATACCCATACTGTTTGAGGCTTTCGGGAGAAAAGCCTTCGACAAACAATCGTTTACCACGCGGCAGAGGTAAAATATTGTCTTCATTTTTCAGCAGCACGAGGGAGCGTCTTTGTGCCTCTTCCCCTTTTTCGTCAAATGCTTGCTCCCCAAGGATTTGAATCTCTGCCGGATCAAGATAAGGCTGATCGAATAATCCCAGTCGGAATTTATCCCGCAAAATCCGCCGAATCGACTGGTCTAAACGCTCTTCAGAGAGTTTACCAGCCTTTACCGCAGAGATGACCAGCTCAGGTCTGGCTTCCCCACCAAACATATCGCAGCCCGCTTCCAGGATCTTTACCGCACGATCTTCTTCAGATAAATCCTCTACGCCATAGGCAGAAGCTGGTTTGGCAATGCTATTGGTAATCAGGCCCCAGTCAGTACATACGACTCCATCGAAGCCAAGGCTATCGCGGAGCAAATCAGTGATAATCTCTTTGTTGTAGGCGAAGGCGACAGCTTCTTCTGTTTGTCCCACCGGCAAACCATAGTATGGCATGATTTGCGCAGTCCTGGCGTCAAATGCCCCTTCAAATGGAATCAAATGATAATCAAATTGTCCACCCGGATAAGCCTGCTCTGCTCCATAAGGGAAATGGGCATCTTCACCGTCTTTCTGAGGGCCGCCCCCGGGAAAATGTTTGGTCATGCAAGCCACGCTCCACCATCCCAGGCTGTCCCCCTGAAAGCCTTTGATATAGGCTTTGGTCAGGGCCTTGCTCATGGCGGCATCTTCTCCAAAGGTTCCGGCAATCCGTCCCCAGCGTGGTTCGGTGGCAAGATCAGCCATAGGAGAAAGGGCCAAACGAATCCCCAATGCCCGGTATTCCTGACGAGCAATATTCCCGAAGTCTTGCATCAAGGTCGTATCCCCAATAGCAGCAAAACCAATGGGGGAACACCACTTTGAAAAGAAAGGAGTGGGAATGGATGCACCGGGATTGTCAACTGCACCATGTCGTGGGTCAGAAGCGATGGTCACGGGTATACCCAAGCGGGTTTGCAGCGCCATCTCCTGAATATTGTTGTGCCAGATGAGCATGGCTTCCTTGCTGGTGGATTGCACGATATTGAAGTGGTTCATCTTCTTGGCGGCAATCATGCTGGCATTGGATTCCAATGCAAAAGTGAAAGGCTCCATCGGTGATGGGATTTCACTGGGCGTGCCATCGGCATTCATCCCAATCATGGTGATAAACATCAGGCCTGCTTTTTCCGATAGATCCATTTGCTCCAGCAAGTCTTCTACCCTGGCTTCCAGTGGTGCCCGACGGTCTTCATAGACATCGAGACTTCCGTTCTTGTTTAGGTCATAATAGCTGATGCTGTCGGTCTCGACAAAAGGCGCTTTGCTGCCAAGCAATGCGAGGTTGGCCTTAGAAGCCCGATTCCATTTGACATAAAATACGGCTCCGGTAATCACCAGGGCCAGCAGCAAAATGCCAAGTATGATAAAGATGATTCTGAAAAACTTCTTCAAAATGCGTAGGGGTTCTTAAACATGTGTTAATTCAAGGTACTGAATTTTTCACAAAAGAGACAGAGCCAGAGATCAGCAAGAAGTGGATTTCATCGTAGAATGGAATTCCGGTATTTGACCAAAAAGGATTTACGCAATGAAGCATTCTTTTCAGGTCCGTCACCTTGATCCGCAAATTGGACAACAGCTGTTTACTCTTTCGGAAGAAGCCCTTCGGGCAAAACATGCGGTCAAAATGATTGCCAGTACGAAGCCTGGCTTTCCATGTCGCATCAGTTTGCAAGATGCAGAAGTAGGGGAAGAGGTGATTTTGTTTCCGTATGAACACCACGCCACCAACTCGCCGTATCGCGCTAGCGGAGCTGTTTTCATACGAAAACAAGCTACCTCGCCGCAGATCGGTCCCAATGAGTTACCAGATATGCTGCTCCATCGTCAGCTATCTGTCAGAGCATACGACCAAAGTGGGATGATGAAAAAGACCAAAGTTCTATCAGGTACTGCGCTGCAAATCGCCATTGAGGCACTTTTTTCAGATCAAAGCATCCACTATCTGCAGATCCACAATGCCGGTCCGGGCTGCTTCAATTGCCAGATTGATCGGGTCGGCTGAGCGTCTGTGACTCTCAGCTCTGATCCAACTTCTTACTGTGAATCGGATGATCCTCAAAGCGATAGCCAACCCGATGTACAGTAAGAATGTAGCGTGGCTTTCTGGGTTCAGACTCTATCTTTTGACGGAGCTTAGTGATATGGGTATCAATGGTGCGATAAGAATACAATTCGTCATGTCCCCAAACATCCGTAAAAATTTGTTCTCGTGACAAAGCGGTTCCTGCATGGTGCATCAGATAGCGCAACAACAAACTTTCCTGTTGGGTCAGCTCATGGGTCTGCCCACTGCGCCGAATCATCCGGCGGGAAAAGTGAAAATGAAAGTCTTCCGTTTGATACGCTTCCTGAAAATGAAACGGTTTTTTCCGGCGGCGGAGCTGGCTTTCAATCCGGGCCAATAGTTCCATCAGGTCAAAGGGCTTGGTGACATAATCATCAGCGCCCGTCTTCAGACCACGTACCTTGTCAGCCACTTCTCCCCGGGCGGTCAGCATGATGATCGGCATGTCTTTCCCCTGACGCCGCAAATGCTTGCACAATTCAATCCCGCTCATCCGCGGCAACATCAGGTCCAATAGAATGAGATCAGGCGTTTGCTTAGCCATCCACTCAAGCGCTTCCATGCCGTGATTGGCCAGACTGACGGCATAGCCTTCAAAGCGTAGATTTTGCGCCAATAAGGTCCGCAGCGAGACTTCATCTTCCACAATCAGGATATGTGGCTTGCTGGTTTCAGGCATGATAAAGTGGGATAAAAATGTAAAACGTGCTGCCCTGGCCAGGTAGTGACCGAACCCCAATCTCGGCCCCATGGACCTGCGCGACTTCTTTGGCGATTGCCAATCCCAGACCATATCCCTGCACATCATGTTGATCCCGCCCACTGAGACGCACAAATTTATCGAAGATCCTTCCCTGCTCCGATTTGGGAATGCCTGGCCCGGAATCCTGTAACGAAAGTGCCCAGCAGCCATCTTTCATATCGCTCTTCAGGATCAATTTCTCCGTAGTTGGTGCATATTTCAGCGCATTGTCAAACCAAATGTCCAACAGTTGTGCCAGTGCCGCCGGATCGGCCATCACTTTGCCTGGCGTAGCGGTATGTTTCCAGAGAAGGGATCGGTCTTGCAACTGCATAAGCGCCATCCATTTCGTCTCTTGATCTGTCATCCAGGCATTTATTGGTAGCAGCGTCAATTTGATGTCATGCTGACCAGCATCCATGCGTGCAACATCCAGCAGCGTGCTGATTCGGTTTTCCAGACGCTGGCTTTCCCGCTTGATCATGTCCAAAGCGACAGCGGGATTGGACGTTCGTCCCAAACGCAGGGTATCCTGTGCCAATCGGATGGAAGCCAGCGGACTTTTCAGCTCATGGGATACATTGGCCAGGAAATCTTGCCGCAAGGCATCCAATTGATGCGCTTTGCGGTTGCTCCGCATCACCAGCAACATCAACAGCAGCAGGATGACAAATACTGCCACCAATGACCAGAGATTGCGCTGGAACAAATGCGCAGCGACTGCGGCGGAGTCCTTCCACAAAAAGCCTGTTTCCAATTGCATACCGACCAAATAAGGGCTATAGGCCTCTAATTGCAGGTAGCTTTCCATCCGGCCGCTGGCCAAACGCGAAGATTGATACACGATGTTTTGTCCCCGGATTCTGATGTTGAGATACGCAGGCTGGATCCCATCATCTCTTGCCGCTCTGTTTTGCTTGAAATAGCTTCGGAAATATGGCTCAAAGCAAGCGGTGGCCAAACGCCTCCGCTCAAACTGCATACAGCGAAAAGCGCTTAGCTGAGAATCAGGAGAAAAAATTGGATAAAAGGCAGTGAGAAGGATCGGTGAAAAAGGATTTTCCTGGCCGGTGATCACCAAAATACTATCAGTTAGATTTTGCCAGAATGTAGTTGCCTCTGGTCTCCAGTGTGAGTAGACTTGTTCAAATTGTCCTGGTAGCGTCACCGCAACATCTTGATTTTCAAAAGGGGAAGACGGAAGCAGTTGAATGTTCCAGCTTTGTTTAGCAGAGTCTGGGCGAAGCAAAAATGAACGCGCAGAAAGGGGATTATTTTTTTGAGAAACATCCGTGCCAATCTGTTTCCGCACCATGGATTCACAATTGCCGGCCAACTCAGTGGCAATCTCATGGGCCATTTCATCCAGCCCCGCTCGCAGCCCGGCTCTAACCTGGGCACGCAAGGAAGGCAATGACGCCAGTTGCACGACCATGATGCCAAGTGTCAGCAAGATGGCCAGAGAGAGAAGCAGATTGGTCCGCTTGTATCGATCCATGATGAAAAGATCTGCTTCAGTGTCTTCTGAATCAAGGATTTAACAACTTTAACAAAACTTGACAGCATCTTCATAGGTGAAAAAGAGCCAGAACCTACATTTGTGTTGTAGGTAAAGCGCTTTTCCTCAATTGACCTTTTAGCAAAAAATACAATGAATAAGATAATTGGCTTTTCTCCCCTTATCCTTCTTTTCTTCCTGGCTTGTACCATCCCCAGCGAAGCAGATTTCCAGAGCGAATCTGCCCCCATGTCAAGTGAAGAACTGGTCGTAATCTGGCGCTTTCCACAACATGCCACTATGATGGAGGTTCCGGATACCAGCGATGCTTATGCAAGTCGCATGAACAAAGCGATGAAACCATTGATTGAACAATTGATGCCCCGCATGTTTTCAGATTTAAAAGATGGCAAACTGACATTGTATCGTCAGGAAGACATTGGCGGCCTCGATGAGGCAAAGGTATCCGACCTGAATGACCAACTTGCGAAATTACCAGGTACCAGTTGGCAGAATGTATCCGCTTTTTCACACGTTTTTCATCTGGTTGAGCGGCGTAAGACCACGGATCGCTGGTTTGGCAAAGAGGCGCTTGAACTGGAAGTAATCTGGCAAGATCCAAAAGGGAAGCGTCCGGAACGACGCCTGGGAGCAGTGAGGATGGCGGATCTGGTCAGCCTGAACTATGAAATCAAACTCTGGGATGGGAGTTCGGTCAAATTGGTAGAATACCTGAGCAGCGTGATTGAGTTTGCCTATCCAATTGCTTACCAAACCGTTGAAGAAACCCATGGGTTGGTCAGTCTCGAAGCGGCTTTTGCCACCAAAGAGATGCTCCTCAATGGCCAATGGGATGAAATCCAATGGCTGGGGATGATGCCCAATCTGAGTGGGTTTCAGCCAGAAAAAGCGGAACCTACAACGCTGAAAGCATTGACGGGGCTCTACGCTTTTGCTCCCAAACAAAACAATGGATTGACCAGCTGGGGCACAGAAACGGAGGTGAAAATCCGTTTCACAGAGGGACATTTGACAGCCCATTGGAGCAATCAGTCTCCCTACTTCTCCTATGATATTTACCCCACCAAAGACGGCTTATACTTCACACCAGCCGGGGATAAAATCTGGTTTAAGCGCATGGAAGACGGTCGTACCCAGCTCCAAATCCAGCAGAAAGATGGTAGAGCTGCGATCGGCTATCGAAAATAATTTACCCATTATCATCAGCATCAGGGAGAGTATGCAACGCCAACTCTCCCTTTTCTTTTCTCCTTCAGCAGAAATGTGGTATTTTTGTATTGATGAAAGTATCCCACTTCCTGCTTGCCAGCCTGCTTGTGCTCCTCCTGTCAGCCTGTGGCGGAACGGATCTGGCTCTGATCAATCAGGTTAAAAGCTTTGAACCAAACTGGATGAATCTGGGCGATCAGGTCTCATTCCTGGATCGTAATCTGCGGTTGGCTCAACGAAACTACTCGGAAGACTTTGAAGAAGTTGATCCCCTCATTTCCCATCCCGCTACCGTTCAACGGAATCGTCTGCATGGTCTACGCAGCCAGTATATGAATGTCATGATCCGTCGGGATAGCCTCGCCAGTGAATTTCAAAAAGAAAAGAAGCGCTTCATTTCCGAGATCAATTCTTTCAATGAATGGGAATCTCGTCTGATGCAAGATAAAATCAGCAATCGGGATGCCCATGAGCAATTGCTGGCTTTCCAGGAAAGTTTAGGTGAAATGGAGGAAACATTTGATGATCTGCAAAATGAAGTCATCCGCAACATCGAAGAGCATAATTCCATCTTCAGACGACTGAGTACGAGCCTGCGTTTGTATTCCAACTTCGACGTCCATCCGAGATAATTTTAGGATTTTCCATTTTTTAGTAAAATCCACAAAAGAAAGCAATTGGCCTGAATTGTCTTTCTGACTGATCACTACGTGCCTATTTTGTAGGCGATGAAAGCAGGTTTACAATATGGTTTTATAGGCCTTCTCATGCTGTTGTTGTTGGGACCGACCCAACTCAAAGCCGATGAGGCAGACATTTTGGCATGGCGGGACAGCGTCATTCAGGCGAAAGATCCAATCCAAAAAGCATCTATTCTGCGGGTGTTGGCACGAAAGTACCGCAATGTCTCTCCACGGAAGGCCGATAGTGTTGCACGTGAGGGGCTTTTGCTGGCAAAAAAGCATCATGCGCGGCTGTTGGAAGCGCGGCTGCTGTTTCAACTCGGCAACATCTATCGTCAGCAGGGACTCTACGTCAATGCGCTAAGCTTTTATGAGCGTGCACTGCCCATCCATCAGGCAATTGCCGATACCTTACCCGCTAATCGGATTCGGGTCGCCTATACCCACAATCAAATCGGATTGGTTCACAAAGCCCGGGGAGAATTTGCAAAGGCGATTGAAGCCTACAACAAAGCGCTGGCAATTAAAGAAGATTTTCGCCGTGAGCAAGGAGATCGCTACCTCCCAACGACCATCAACACGTACACCAACATCGGCGCGATCTACAATCTACTCGAAAAATGGGACCGGGCTTTGCGCTATCATGAATTATGTGAGGCCATGCTCAAGGCGACAGCCCGGAACAAATTTGCCAAAGCACGGGCTACGGTTTACGCGAATCTATCCCATACCCATCTCAAAATTGGGAATCCAGACAAGGCTGAAATCTATCTCAAACGGCAAAACAAGCTGATTGGAGAACTCGAGGATAAAGTTTTACAAGCAGAATACTACGCCAATTACGGACACATTCAGTTTCAGAAAGGGGATTTTAATGCTGCGGTGATCCAGTATCAACGGGCCATCAAGGGCTACCAACAATTGGGATACACCTATCAGATCACGGATCTGCACTACGAACTGGCACAGGTCTACATGGCGGCAGGAGACACGCGACGCGCCAAGAATATTTTAGAAGAGGCGCTGAACATGGCGGCGGGGATCAACGCCAATCAATTGATTGCAGAAGGCTACCTACACTTGTCCAACTGGTATGAAGCCAATGGCGATGTATCCACAGCACTTTCCTACTATAAACAACATCTGGCCGAAAAAGGGAAAATTTTTGACGAAAAGACGGTCATGGCGCTAAAGGAAATGGAGGTGATGGTAAATGTATCCGAATCAGAGGATCAGCTCAAACTCATGGGCATGCAGCAAAGTCTGCAAGCGGAACAACTGCGGAGCCAGCGTCAGCTCATCATTACCAGCCTGATTGTTCTCGGTCTTGCTCTGCTGGCACTCTTTGCGTTTGTGCGAAGCAATCGAACTGAGAAGCGCCTCAACCAATCTTTAGGAGAGAAAAACCGTGTACTGAGCAAAACCCTTGACCAACTCAATATCACCGTTGAAAAACTACAGGAGTCAGAAGCAAGCCTTTCTGCGGCAAACCATACCAAAGACAAACTTTTCTCCATTATCTCACACGATCTACGGGGACAGTTTGGCAGTATCATGAGTTTTACGCAAATCTTCAAGGACCAGGTCAACTTATTTAGTCCTGATGAATTGGAGACTTTCGCACACGAATTTCATGCTTCCTCGCAAAGTATTTTCAATTTATTTGAAAATCTTCTCAACTGGTCCAAAGCCCAAATGGAGGAAGTCGAG
>JBCBZF010000997.1:0-2700 GCA_039815525.1 Bacteroidota bacterium
CGGCCTGGGAATGGGACATCGCCGCCGGCGCCCTGATCGTGGCGGAGGCCGGGGGCCGCGCCATCGACCGGCAGGGCGACGCGCTGCGGTTCAACAACCCCACGCCCCAGGTGGACGGGGTGCAATTTGCCGCTGAACGCACCCAAATTTTCCGGACGCTGAACTATCATTTCGAGGGTGTCAACTTACATGTGATGCAGGCCATTAATAAGGCATTCCATCCTGATGCACACTTGACCTATCTTAACTCTGACTCTGGTACACACCAGGAATTGACAGTCAAAGATTATATCCACAAAGTACATAGCAAAGACGCTGTGAATTTCAATCGCAGCCTGCGCATCATGGATTTAGACATCAATGGCAGCACCGCGATGGTAAAAGCCCGAATCATCGACAAAGCTGAAGGCAGCAAAGCCACAGAATATATTTCATTGGTCAAAAGCCATAATGAATGGAGAATTATCAGCCTCACTTCTTATTTGGAATCATGATCGTTTGACTTTGGATTAGAAAGCCAAAAGCTATTCTAACGAGGCGACCCGCCCTGGGTCGCTTTTTTTGTGTCTGGTCAAAATGGCTTATCCTTCATCGTGGATGATGCAGTCGTAGCCGTAGAGCCACAAGTATTGTGGCTCGCAAAACGAAGCTTATCTAATTTGGGGATGTCTCATAAATCAAGAAACGAACCCCAAATCAGGTCTGGGGCAGGCTGCAAAGACGCAAAGACTATTTACAACCCCTTACAACTTTTCCACTCTGCGTTCATTTATAAAAAGTGGACTTATGAGACCGTCTCTACTACCTTGGTTAGCTTTTGTCGAAGCTGAGAAGTCATAATACTTATGGTTCGCAAAGCGAAGCTTATCTATTTTGAGACTCCAGGTATGGTGTCTATAGATCTTATTTTGGGGCCATCGTCTCTAACAAAAAAGCCGAAATGAGCACAGGCTCATTTCGGCTTCATATCGTTTCAATCCAATAGAACTTATCGGAATTCTACATTCAATTTTTTGGGAACGCCATCCTCGATTTCAATTTCTTCATAGGAAGGAAACGCCTGAATACCGGTAGAACCGCGAGAGTCTACAAACAACCAATACTTGCCGTCTGGCAGACCTTCAAAGCGGTAGCTCTTGTCCTGATTGAAGGCAACAGTCTGCACGACTTTTTGCATATCATTTGGTCCATAGAGGGTGAGATGAAAGATACTCGCAGTAGACTTGGCAAAGCCAACTGCGGAGCCGAAAATCATGCCACTGACCACAGTGGTTTGAGGCGCAGGGGCCAAATCTTTTTTAGAGTAGGTAATCAAATTGTGGCGAGCGCTGCGTCCAAGATTGGATAAGGTAACCGTCTTGGCTTGCACCTTCAATCCATTGGTGCTGAAGACAAACAAAGTCTGTGATTCATGCATGTGGAAGGTCGCAGTTAGCGTAGCATCATCACGGGTTGATACTCGCTCAAATATTTCTGCCTCTACGGTTCCAATACTCTGAAGACCTTCTTCAGATTTTTCCCAGGCCTGAACCCGGATTCCATGATCATTTTGACTAATTTCAATCAACGGATAAGATGCCTCATCGTTTTCCCACAATCCTACGAAAGTTTGAATGCCGGAAGCGCTTAGGTTGATGCTGAGTAAGATGAGCGTTAAGAAGCAGAGCGAAAATCGAAAATACATACCAAAAGGTTGTTTCTAAACATGTGGGATATTGTGTACTTCCTATTAGGATTCAAGAACTGTTCCATACTATCCCAAATATCAAGCCAATGTTAGGCTTTCATAAAAAACGAACGAAAAGAAGCCCCATTTAGATTCAAACATCCTCTGAATCAGCAATTTTCAGGCTTAAACGGTCATTTTAATCCCTCGTAAAATTCACTAGCTTGGAGAAGTTTCATGTCAAAACATTGGGAAAAAGTTCAGGAATTCACCCGTGCAGCCATTGAATCACACCAATTGCTCCAGGCTGGGGCAAAGGTATTGGTTGCTACCAGTGGAGGACCAGACTCCGTTCTGCTCGCCAGATGTCTTCATCATCTTGGTTATCAGGTTCATCTGGCACACGTCAATTATGCTTTACGAGCAGAAGCGTCGGAGGCAGAAGAACAGCTGGTCCGCCAGTATGCCCACGAATGGGAGGTTCCAGTCTATGTCCATCGCTGTCAGCCTGGTGAGTTGAGTCAGACGGATGATTCGCTGCAGGCAGCTGCACGCAAAGTTCGCTACCAGTTTTTTGCCGAAATTATGGCAGACAAAAAAATCATGACTTGTGCCACAGGGCACCAGGCAGACGACCAGGTTGAAACCATTCTCCTAAGCCTACTACGCGGCAATAGCCCCTCCATTTTTTCTCCTATTCCAATCAAAAGAGGACCATTCATCAGACCGTTTCTCCACATCCCACGCGAGCATATTCTGCAGGCCATCAAAGAGCTCAGAATGCAGTATGGGAAGGATGCCAGCAACGAGAAGAACATTTATCTACGCAACCATATCCGCAACCAGTTACGTCCCGAACTCCAGGCAATCAACCCTTCCGCTGACGCCCAACTACTCCGGCGCAACGATTGGTACCAACTCCAGTATCAATTCGTCCAACACCTCCTGACCCCTTATCTGCATTCCACGGGCGCCGTTGGCTTCCAAAAAGCGCGTTCGCAGCCGCTCGCGGTGCCCCCAGTAATGAGGACGTC
>JBCBZF010001128.1:0-2284 GCA_039815525.1 Bacteroidota bacterium
GCAGGGACATGGCATGCCATGTCCCTGCAACATATTCTGCATCCATCTTATGCAAGCCTCTGCAAAAACCTTCGGCAGGCTTTGGGGCTACGGAGACGAATAAATTGAATGTGCGGGTAGGTATTTGATTGGATCATGTCATGGTACCGCTTCCGTTTGGGAAAATAGGTTTTGAGCATCCAGAGCACAATAGAATCTTTGGAAAATAAGAGTTGGAATGTCTCCCGGTTATTGGTGTCCGGCCAGAGTTCCTTTTGCGTAATGATCCGATTGATGGCACGGCTAATGGCCTGATAAAGCGTTCGCAGGAAGCTGTAGTCAATCCAGATGACAGTATCAACGTTTTGCCACTTTACCTCCGTTGTGCGACTGTAATTGCCATCCAGCACCCAGTTTTCCTGATCTAAGGCTTCTGCTATGCGGGCAAAAAATACATCATCAGAGGATTCATGCCAGTTTTTACCCCAAAAAAGTGCATCCATTTCAATGTGAGGATAGTTCAGTTGATGGGCCAGGGCACTGGCAAAAGTTGTTTTTCCGGAGCCGCTTGTTCCGATCACGTTGATTCTTTTCATCTTATGCGATATCAATCAGGCAGTTTTCCTGATACGTAAGATGCGGAACAATTGATGCCCCTCGCTTTGCCAACGACCGGAAAACCCTTCAGGCATGACAAAGAAATCGCCACGATGGAAGCGAAACACCTGGCCATCTTTGGTCTCAATCTGGACCTGGCCAGCCAGGATATAAATGAGCTCTTCCCTTTCCCAGCTGGCAATATCAATGGATTGTCCTGGTTCTGCTGTCAACAAGAAACTGAGTTCTGGCCCTTTGTACAATAGATCATGATAATGCCCAGGCTTTTGGGCATCAGCAGTAAGACCGATACCAGACAGCTTATCGCGATCCATCAGCATGGGCAAGGCCGGCTGCTGATCGGTTGCGATTCTCGCATTGGTGATGACAGAAAGTTCCAGGTGATAGGTCTCTCCGGCATTGACAGACCAGTCTCCTTCAAATCCTTTGGGACCAATGAGCATATCACCGGATCGGAAAGAAATAGCCGCTCCTTTTTTATTTTTCACATCAGCCCCACCATTGATTAAGTACACAAATTCATCAAAAGGAATCGGAGAAAAATCAGTGGTGGCACTTTCGCTGGCCAGAATGTAGACGCTGATCTCTTGCCCACGGTGGAGGCGTTTTTGAAAAAAATCACGATCGGGTTCTTTGGGTAAGTCAATTTTCTTCAGCCCAATGCCAGATAGTGCTTCTTTGGGAAGGGGAATGGGGGAGAGGCTTTCTTTATCACTTTGGGCCTGTAAATTGAGACAGAACAAATTGATCAGACAGAGCGCAATGATGCTGCGAAAATGATGAGACATAGTTGGTGATTGAGTGTGAACGGGTAAAGTAGTAAACCCTTTACATCGATTCGTTCATCATGTCCACTCTGGCAAGCTTAACTGGGTTTTGAAGAAAAATTGGCAGGAAAGGCCCCGGTGCACATCACGGATTGAGAAATGGCGGCTCATAGGTATAGCCCAACTCTTCCAATTTTTCCTGCCAGAAGGCATGGCGGTTATGTGTTACTGGTTTAAAATTTAGTCTCCAACTCTGTTCGGCCTTCGCTTGTGCCCAGCTTTGCAGATAGTTGATGTCCCGCACACCACGGTGATCAAAGGGGAAAAATGCCTTCCATACATTTGTAGAGCCATTTAATACAAAATCTGCATCCGTATCTGCCCAGAATTGGACGCGATGATGGTTACTCATACCACCAGCAAATTCGATCACACAACTTTTTGCAAGTGTCGTATCAGAGAGCGTCAGGACGTTTTTGACATAATGACCATCAGCTTCGCTAAAAAGCCCCAGACAACAATGATCAACATAGAAAAAGGCATCTGCAGAAGTAGGGATGCCATGCTCATCCGTGGTCCAGACGATGTCTCCGACAATCAGGCTGTCAGTAGCTGCTTTGATCCGGGCAATGTTTTTGATTGAGTAGGGGAGACGATTGCTGATTTTCTCCGATCGGATCTCATGAGGCGATTTTCCCAACTGATACAGCTTGTGTAATGGACTGTCCAGACTGATTGTGATCTCCTGGGATCTCTCACACTGAAACAAGGTCAGCGCTGATACGAAAACAATAAGCAGTGATTTCATGGTGCGGTATCGATCAATTATACTCAAACGAAAGTGGTTTGGAATTTTCCCTTCCGATCATGTCCCGCGGGGAAAGCAGCCGCTTGAACGACGCTCTGGTGCGCAGCGGCAA
>JBCBZF010000490.1:0-5267 GCA_039815525.1 Bacteroidota bacterium
AAGCATCAAGCCGGATATTGCCATTGAATTCCGCCAGCAATACAATGGACCGGGTATGCGCAAATTTGGCAATATGTTCCGTGCCTTTGACTGCCCCAATGATCCGGTAACCAACCGCATTCGGACCAGTGATGTCAAGCTCCTTTGTGGAGAAACCGCTGTCCACTCAGATCCGCAGACCTGGAATCCGGCAGAAAAAGTCGAATTGGCTGCTTTCGAAGTCCTCAATGGCTTTTTTGGTGTGCCACAGATGTCGGTCCACCTTCGCAACATTCCCGAAGATCATCTCAAGATGATCCGCTTTTATACCCGCTATTGGAAGGAACATGCTGATATCCTGATGGACGGACATTTTTCGCCCATCAATCCACTGGCCAATTATCCCATCCTTAAAGCTGAGAAGAACGGCCATGCCATTGTGGGGGTGTATGAGGAAGTGATCGCCAGCTTTAATGGTGAAAAGCGGGTCGATCTGCTCAATGCAACCCTGGCGAAACATCTGGTGCTACGGAATACGGGCGAATCCGGTGCGTATCACTTGACGACCTGGGATTGTCAGGGCAATGTCCAACTCAATGAGCAACGGGAATTCCCGGCAGGATTGATTGATTTGGAGGTGCCAGCTTCGGGCATGGTGCGGATTGAAAGACTGCGGTAAAAAGGGGAACTCACTTCTTCTGCGAAGAAGCCCGGACCACCACTTTGGGTGGCAACATCTGGCGGATGTAGACGATCTCCTGCTTGTCTTTGGTTTGCAGCTCTTTCAGAATGGTTTCGGCTGAGAGACGACCAACATCCTCATTGCGCTGACTGACGGAGGAGAGAGCCGGGTCCAGGTATGGACAAAAGGTGCTGTCTCCAAAACCAATGATGGCCACATCCTCCGGCATACGAAGGTTCATCTGCCGCAGACATTTGATGGCAACCAAGGCCGCAAGATCGCCATTGGCGAGAATGCCGTCAGGGCGATGCGGTCCTGCCAGCAAAGCCAGCAAGGTGGCCACACCACTTTCGGTCCCATCGTCGAAGTCGATGATCTGTCGAGGAACAATCTCCCGTCCCAGGTCCTTCATGGCCATCTCAAACCCCCTGCGTCTTTCTTTGAAAATGCTCACATTGTCATTCCCGGCCAGGTAAGCGATCTGCTGACAGCCTTGTTCGACCAGATGCGTGGCGGCCTGGTAGGCACCATTGAAGTTATTGATCAGCACACTGTTGATGTCATCCAACTCGACCGTCCGGTCGAAGAGGACCACGGGGACGCCTTCCTCCTTCATGGCCTGGATGGCACTTGCGTCTTTGGTCTCTTTAGAAACAGACATGATCACGCCATCTACCCGTAACTGTTTAAGGTTTTCGAGTATCTCCTTTTCTTTTTCCGCCGACTCATGCGACTGACAAATGATAATCGAATAGCCAGCCGCACTCAATACTTCTTCCATCCGCTGAATAGAAACTGAAAAAATGTCCCGCCCAATAAAAGGAACCACAATGCCGATGGTTTGACTGCGACCGCTACGCAGAGCAGAAGCCATTTTATTGGGGCGAAAATTGAGCTCCCGTGCGACTTTCAAGACCAGATTACGGGTTTTGGGGCTAACCTTATCTGCATCATTGAACACACGCGAGACAGTGGCAAGGGACAAGCCGGTTTTCCCGGCGATATCTTTCATATTGGCCATTGGCAATCTGTTCCTACTATTCGGTTGAGCGATCGTCAGAGTCAATTCCGTTGCAAGATACAATTTGCACCGGAGCATTGTTTTTGACGACAATCAGGACAGGATGATCCCGTGATGGGAGATGTAGCAGGCGCAGATGGCGCACCTCTCCTGTGAGCAGTAATCCACTCTGGGATGCAGAAATGGACAACAGGCGCCCATCTTCACTGGCCTTTAGAAAGCTACCATAACTGGCATCATTGCGTGGGGTTTCTACTTCTGAACCGTATAAATTTCCGGCAAGCAACAAATCTTTGATCCCATCGCCATCAAAATCTTCGTAAAGCATATCATTGACTGAAGAAATCTGTGTCTTTCGGGGGAGATCTTTTTGTACAAAATGCCCTTGCCCGTCATTTTCAAAAAAGCTATTGGCAAAGGTATAGGCCTGATAATGAAGGGCGGCAGAAAGTTTTTGTTGACCAAAGACCTCGTGTAAACTGGCTTTCCCAAAGGCATCATAGGTTGGGAACTTGGTTTTGATGAATGGCATCTGATTGGAGGAACATTCGCGCCCACGCAGCGGAAACAATTCTTCAGCCTGTTGGTAGCCCAGGACAATGTCTATGCTGCCATTGTCATCAAAATCATCCGCAAAAATCTGAAAGGGAGCTTCCTGGCTGGCTTTGTATTTGTAATTCAAGCCAAGATTGCCAGCAAAGAAGTCCAGGTCACCATCTCCATCGTGGTCGCTCACTTCAAGACTGGACCACCAACCGCTGTATTGACTGAGTCCATATTGTTCACTTTGATTGGCCAATGATTGCCCTGTATTGATCAGAAGCTGTGGAGACATCCACTCTCCGGCTGTAAGTAAGTCAAGCTTGCCATCCTGATTGATGTCTACCCAATGCGCATCGGTGATCATGCCAAAGGCTTGTAAAAAAGGGCCCCAATCATCACTGACATCACGCAGGCTGGCAGTTCCCTTATGCTGCTCATTGAGCAGAAGATAGCTGTTGGCCGGAAACGGATATTTACCCGGAACTTGCCTGCCGCCAATGAATACGTCCTCATCGCCATCCTCATCGACATCCGCCACTGCGATGGCACCGATACTTTCCCGGATACCTGGAATGGCCGCTCCATTTCTCTGAAAGCGACCCTTGCCATCGTTTTCATAGTAGCGCAAGGCATAATAAGAACGGCCTTCCGGCAACTCATTGCTGCCATTGCCGACGAGTAAATCCAGATCCCCGTCCTTTTCCAAATCAATGAAAGCCGCCACGCCATCCTCCAGATTTTTTTCTTTCTCCCAGATACTGCGATCCCCTTTGGACCAACTTCCGTCTGCTTGCTGGAGAAACAATACGGCCGCCTGTCCCTTGGCACCACCAATCCAAAGATCCTCCAGCCCATCCCCATTTACGTCCCCACTGGCTACTGCTGGCCCCATTTGGGACATTTTGTGTGGGAGGAGACTTTCCTGTGCAAAATCATCGAAAGGGTTTTCATGATGGTGAAATGCCAATCCTGTTAATGCTTCCAGGCTTGAAAATAGGGTAGAAGCGCGTTTTGACATATGAATGCTTGGGGTGGGATCGTAGGAAAGTGTGATGCGTTGGTCCACCCTGACATCTTCTACAAATTGTTGCGTTCCATCCGGCCAGAAGAGTGTCAATGAGACATTTTCTGAGCCAGCTAAGCCGATATGGATCAGGGGCTCAACCGCTGACAAATAGCCGCGGCTTGTATATAACTCAGAGAAATATGTTTGCCTGCCTTGTCTAAGCCTGATGCGTGTCCCAATGGCCAGCGGATTTTGTGGTGTGCCTTCCAGTTGTATTTGCAAAAAATGCCCCTGATGATTTTCCCGGCTGTTATTCCGTAAGAGCATCAACGGCTGGTCCACATTGTTGATGACCAGATCCAAATCGCCATCGGCATCCAGATCTGCCCAGGCTGCACCGTTTGATGCAGTGGGCAGGCTATCCATGCCTAAGCTTGCTGAAATGTCTTCAAATTGGAGCGCTCCTTTGTTTTGGAAGAAATAATTGGGTGTACGATGATAAGGAAAGCGTTGTAGCATTTGCCCAATGAGCTTGGTGCGTTCTTCCAGAGAAGAAAGCTGCTGCATCAAAGTTGTCATTTTTTCGACTTCCTTCACTGCATCATTGTTGCGGATGTTGCGTTTGATGCCATTAGACACGAACAAATCCTGCCAACCGTCATTGTCAAAGTCAAATAACAAAGGCGCCCAACTCCAACCAGTACTGGAAACACCTGCCATCTGGGCCACATTGGAGAAATATGGCTTGCCATCGGCTTGTTTGCCCTGGTTGAGCAGCAGACTGTTGTACATATATTGATGATGCAGCCCCTGATCCACCAGACTGTGAAACTGTTCTGGATTCATCGCACTCATGGAGGTTTTGATTCCATAATTGTCGGCGGCGACCATATCCAGGTTCATGATGTCCGGCCAGCCGTCGCGGTTGATATCGCCGACATCGTTTCCCATGGAATAGAATGAGGTATGGGGTGTGAGTTCCTGAATTTCTTCCGAGAACGTACCGTCTTGCTGATTGATGTACAGATGATCCCGACCGGAGTAATCCGTGCTGACATATACATCCGGCCAGCCGTCCTGATTGAGGTCGCTGACTGCGATCCCTAATCCGAAGCCCAACTGATTGTTGATCAGCCCGGCCTTTTCTGTGATGTCGACAAAGTGTCCGTTTTGATTTTCGAATAACATATCTCCTACCAACTGGCTGCTTTCCTTCATTCGCTGGGGG
This sequence comes from Bacteroidota bacterium, assembly GCA_039815525.1. Lineage (GTDB taxonomy): Bacteria > Bacteroidota > Bacteroidia > J057 > J057 > JBCAWW01. Next base: position 4,460 of record JBCBZF010000490.1, read on the forward strand.
ATATCAGCCAGTGGATAAGTATCAATGTCATGGTTGATGAGAAACATATCAAGATCACCATCCCGGTCGACATCAAAAAAGGATGCCTGAGTGGAATATGCGGCCAGGTCAAGGCCCCATTCGGCGGCCGATTCCACGAATTGGGGGATCCCATCGGGATTGTTGCCCTGATTGATCAGCAATTGGTTCCGTCGACGGTCGGGATCGGTAAAGCGTCCTGATTGACAGAGGTAGAGATCCATGCGTCCATCAGCATTGATGTCTACGGTCGCCACACCGGTTGAAAAGCCTTTGGGTCCCCTCCCATTGGCGGCCTGTGAAACATCACGAAATTGACAGTTCCCCTGGTTGAGATAGAGTTGGTTGGCTTCGAGATTAGAGACCAGATAGAGATCAGGTAGCTCGTCGCCATTGAAGTCTGCAATGGCAAGGCCAGCACCATTGTAAAAATATTCATACGCCAATACATTCTGACTGGGCGATTCCCGCAAACGATTTTGGAATTGTATCCCGCTTTGCTCTGCTCCTATCATGCTGAACATCGGCCACTCTCCTCTCTGTGTGTTGCCCGGTCCGCCACAAGCAGCCAACAGGAGGATGCAAAAAAACAGAAAATCAGATGAATGAAATCGCCTTTTCATAAGGATGAAAGCCTGGAATAAGGTAGGAGGGATGAAAATGGTTTTTGTGTGAAAAAGCCAAATGTAAAAGTTTTCATTTTTTCAGAAGATAATATAAAAGCTGATCAACTTCTGACCTTGATAGCAGGTATTTAGCCATTTAATATGATATTTTTTGATAAGGTGTG
>JBCBZF010001209.1:0-1979 GCA_039815525.1 Bacteroidota bacterium
CAATACATCTCTAGATATGACATTGACTATGCCAAAGAGCGAGGCGCTACTATAAAACATATGGCCAAGGCTAGAAAGGTTAGCATGGCGCTTCGCCAGATTTCCTGCAACGCTTTGGGAGCAATATCGATGTTGCCTACCATGACCGGCACAATGCCTTCCCGGATTGGATGGCCAAATACCAAACCTCTCAATCCGGTGATGAATGGATGCCTGCCAACCTGGATGCGGCTACCGAGTTGACCCAGCATTTACTGAAATACAAATTCAACGACTATTTCCGTCCGGCCTACTTTGAACTGGTCAATGAACCGCACTGGTCGGTTATGGGAGAGCAAAAGTTTGCGGACTGGCACACGGATTTACATACTGCGGTGCGAAACGAAGGTTTGAATACCCTGGTCGGTGGTCCTTGTTCATCGGTTGGTTACTACTACAGCAATAATTATCAGGACCTGGGCAACTTCACCCAATTCATTGACAATACACAATTCGCGCTCGACTTTTATTCATTCCATGTATATGATTACCTCAATTGGAATGCAACAGAGCAAACCTATCGGGGCCGGATCTCCACTGGATTGCCCATATTGGGCGTCATCGACGCTTTGGCGGCCTATACCGATAAAACCTATGGCAAGGAGCTGAAAATGGTGATTTCTGAGCATGGTGGCTACGAACTAGGCGGGTCTCAGGATGCCACCACTACCATGTTGGCCAATCAGTATTTTCCTGGCTCTGGCTTCGATTGGGAGATGGAACGACGCTCGATTTCCAATTATAATATGGTGAGCAGCTGTATCGCCAATACCCTGGTGTTCATGGACAATCCCCATATTGTACAGAAATCTGTTCCCTTCATTCTGTTTGAATCGGCCAATTGGGATCCTACTTACTACTCCAGCTTGATGGTTCCCTGGGATTTTTCCAATACCAATCAATGGGCAGAATCACAATTGATCCATTTCTATGAATTCTTCCAGGACGTATCGGGCCGAAGAGTGAACATGACTTGTGAGGATCCAGACCTTCAGCATATGGCCTTTGTCGATGGAGATCAATTGACGATTGTTTTTAACAACCAATCAGACGTACCGCAAACGATTGACATCAATCTTGCCAATAGCGGGGCAAGCATTGTCTCCCAAAGCATTCGTCGATTGACGCGTCAAAATGATTTTCGCCCCTCCATGACATCAGCTAATCTCCCCGCTTTGAACAATATTCAACTTGCAGGACGGGAAGCCGTTGTGGTGAGCATAGACTATGATCAGCCGATTGTAGAAGAGCAATTGCTGGATGAAGTGCCATTTTATGCGACAGAGGTAGGCACGGCTTTCTCGGGTACCAAAAGCTTTCAAGTACCGATGGATAGCCTGCAAAAGGTAGAATACGCCTTTCTGCGGGTAGGTTTGAATCGTCCGGCTGGAACGGATCAGGATATGACTGTCAAGTTGAACGGCACCACGCTCACATTTCCAATGGAAGATGCCGCAAACCGTCTCGAAGAGAGCAGTCGGGGATATGCCACCACCAAAATTGTCCATTTTGATCCAGTTTTGTTGCAAAACAATAATGTGGTGGAGCTTGGGTTTAGCGATGGAAAAAATGGGGGTGTAGGAAGTGTCGTCATTCGTGCTGGTATGCGCGGATTATATACCAGTCTTGATGCATCATCCGTGTCTGCTTTTGGATTGGCTGTTTTCCCAAATCCTGCCAGTCAGGAATTGAACATCCGTTTGTCATCACCGCGCAAACTGGAACAGCCATTGGTCTTTTCTCTGTATAATCTGGAAGGGAAACTGGTCAATGAAATGCTGGGGGATTTGCCAACGGCCACCCTGGAATACAAAAACAGGATGAACATCGAGGGTTTTACCCCTGGCGTGTACATCCTGAAAGTGAGGAGCGGCGATCAAAGTGCCTACTCCCGGGTGGTAATCAAATGATTCTTATTGGCGCTTAATCATCCCAATGCG